>DAOVDS010000006.1 GCA_030669415.1 bacterium | reverse complement strand
GCAGATAAGTGTCGGGGGCGAGGGCTCGCGCTTCTTCTCCGTCCGGCGCTGCGGCGTTATAGGCAGCGGGAGGGGCGCAAACGCCTCACCGCCTTTTCGCCTCTGCGGCTTTGCCCGCGGGGGCCTGAAATCCGCCAGCGCGAGGCTCACGCACACAAGCACCAGAACCGCCGCAACAAACAGCTTCCTAAACATCTGCAATCTCCTTCTCAAGGCAGGTGCCCAACCGCTTTCGAACTCTGGAAGTTAAACGAGCACAAGCCGTGCAGGTTCCTCTACATCCTCCTACATTTTTCCCGCCAGCGCGGTTTCAAGTTTGCATCCACCCGAAAGCCGCGAACTTCAGTCCGCGGATGTTTCGTCCGCCGTATGGCGGATTGCCTGCAACGCGGAAAATGCCTAAAGGCCTAACGTCTCTCGCAGGAAGTCAGAGAACTCATAAAATCCCTTCCTGCCCACAATCCATTCGGCCGCCCGCAGTGCCCCGGCCGCGAGCCCCCCGCGGCTTCGAGCCCTGTGTACGAGCTCCACCGAGTCAAACTCGCTGTCGAAAACCACCTCGTGCGTGCCCGGCACCCAGCCCCCGCGCGTCGAGCTGACATGCAGCTCGCCCGGCTCGCGCCTGCGGTTCAGGCTCTCATAAACCGGTGCTTCCTTGCGGCTGATTTTCTCGACAAGCAACTCCCCTATCCGCCTGGCCGTGCCGCTCGGGGAATCTGCCTTGCCGCAGTGGTGGGTCTCGTGGCAGTATGCGTCGTAATCCTCGAGGTTGTCAAACACCTGCGCGGCGAACTTGACTATCTCGTAGAACGCGCCTGCGCCAATTGCGAAGTTCGGAGCGTAGATAAGCCCGGTCTGCGCCTCCTCGACCAGTGTACGCGCCCGGCCAATGTCAGCATACCAGCCCGTCGTGCCCACAACCATGTTGACGCCTGACTGCGCAACCCTCTGTATGTTGGCCAGCGCCGCATCCGGGCTGGTAAACTCGACAGCTACCTCGACCCCTGCCAGCGACTCGGGCGTAATCTCCCTGAAGGCGGCGCCCTGGGCCACCGGGTCAATTATCGAGCGCACCCTGTGCCCACGCTCCGAGGCAAGACGTTCTATCTCTCTTCCCATCCGCCCGTAGCCGATTATCGCCATCTCCATAGCTGCCCCCCTACCTCCAGCCCGAGCATAATACCCGCTCCCTCCCCAACGTTCAATATCCTTTCCAGAGGCTGGGCTCCTGTTCAACAGTCTCTCCCTGCCGAATCCAACTGTTGTTGCGCCCCGTTGCGTGAAAACCACCCACAAGTCCGACAGGCGCCCAACATGCGCCGGGCAACAGATTCACCCTTGACTAAACTCACACCGGCCATATACTTTCTACATAACAGGCTATCACACAAGGGGGAACCAGCGAGAAAACACTGAACAGCCAAGCCACATCTTGATTCGGCTTCTTAGATAAGACAATGTGGCGCACAGTCTTCTCTTAAAGACAGGAAACTGTCTAACCTCTCGATGAGAAGAAGGCTGCGCCTGGAAGGGCCTGCAGTCTATCGGGTTTCTCGAGAGGTTACCGGTTAGATTTGTTTGGCCCTTATTTTATGGGCCATGGAGAGTGACAGGGTATCCCGATTTATCGAGAAAAACTCAACTGGTGGAAATTCTTGTTCTTCATCGGCTGTCTCGCAGCAGTCATTGCCATGCACTTCCTCATGCACGGCTGTTAGCGAGTTCAATCGCCGGGATGTTGCCTTGAACCAGTAGCACCCGGAGCTGTTCCTTTCACGACGCGGCGCCGGCGAAGTTTCATGAAATAGTCAAGATGCAATTTTCGGCATGGTTCATGTTCCGGGGACACAATCCATAATTCCTCGCGGAATTATGGTTATGTCCCCACCGGCCCGCGCGGAATCTGGGGACATGTACTCGTTACGTGTCCCCGGAAGCCCCGCCGCTGTGCGGCGGGGTTTAACCCCGGGTCATAGACCCGGGGCTTCTGCCACCCGATTTGAACCATGCCCAATTTCCCCTTCTCCCGTACGTCTAACAGGTCAGGCTCTTGATAGGCAGGCCTGTGCGTAGTATACTCCCTGCGCTGGAAGGAGGAGCGTTCAATGGCTATGGAAATCGCGCAGGACATTCTCGATATCATCGGTAACACCCCTCTTGTGGCTTTTCGAAAGATGTTCGCCGACTGCAGCGGGCGCGTGGCGGCAAAAATCGAGGAGTACAACCCGTCGGGCTCCGTCAAGGAACGCATAGCCCTCCGGATGATACGACAGGCCGAGAACGAAGGGCGCCTGAAGCCGGGAGGCACCATCGTAGAGAGCACATCCGGCAACACCGGCGCGGCAGTCGCGCTGGCCGGGGCGGTACTCGGCTACAAGGTGATAATTGTCACGACCGAGAGAACATCGCCGGAGAAGACACGATTCTTCAGGGTCTACGGCGCCGAGGTCGTCGTCTGCCCCGGCGGTCTCGAACTCGACGACCCTCAGAGCTGCTACTCCACCGTGCGCCGGCTCGCGCAGGAGATACCGGGCGCATGCTACCTGAACCAGAACGACAACACGGCCAACCCGCAGGCGCACTACGAGACAACCGGCCCGGAAATCTGGCGCCAGACTGATGGCAAGGTGGCTTACTTCGTGGCCGGTGTCGGCACGGGCGGGACTCTCGCAGGGACTGCGAAGTACCTCAAGGAGCGCAACCCTGAAATCCGGGTCATTGCCGTGGACCCGGCCGGGTCCATCTTCGCCGACATTTTTCACAAGGGCCCCGATGGAGCATACAAGGGACATCCCAGCAGGATTGAAGGAATCGGCGAAGAAAGATTCATCCCCGGCAACCTCGATTTCTGCAACTGCGATGAAGTCGTGCAGGTAACAGACAAGGAGGCCTTTCTGACGGCACGCAGGATGGCACGCGAGGAAGGCATCGTGGCCGGCGGGTCCGGCGGCGCCATGGTCGCGGCCGCACTGAAGATTGCCGACCGGCTCAAACCGGAAGACCTCATGGTCATAATCCTGCCCGACGGCGGCGACCGCTACCTCTCCAGGATATATAATGATGAGTGGATGGCGAAAAACCAGCTCCTTGACGAACAGGGCAAGTTCTAACGGAGACTATGACTATGCGCCGTGGTTTCGCAATCTATCTCCTGCTCAGCGCTGCCGTGATTTGCAGTTGCGCGCAGGCGCCGCCGCGCCAGCCGGGACCATCCGCAGAGGCGCCGGATGGCGCGGTTGACAGACTGCTCGAACAGATGGCGACCGGCGACTGCAGTGAGCGCGAGGAGGCAACCAGGCAGCTTGCCGGCCTGGCGGCCCGCGCAGGCGGGAAACAGGCGGAGATGCTCTCATACCTGCGGGCGCGATTTGCCCGGGAAAAAGGCGCCGAAATGCGCCTGCGGCTGGTAAACATCCTGTTCGGCAAGACACGCATATCCAAAGGCCACTCAGCCCGCGTCTACTGCCTGACCTTCAGCCCGGATGGGAAACTGATGGCAACGGCCGGCTGGAACACCTCCGTCCGGCTGTGGGACCCGCACACTGGCGAATGCGTGCACGTGCTCAAAGGGCACGAGAGAGAAATGTGGTCAATCGCGTTCAGCCCGGATGGGAAGCTGTTTGCCTCGGGAAGCTGGGACGACACTGCGCGGATATGGGACCCGCAGACGGGGAATTGCCTCCACACGCTCAAGGGGCACGAGGATGGGGTCCAGCAGGTTACATTCAGTCCCGACGGCAGCCTGCTGGCAACCGCAAGCGAAGATGGGACTGTCAGGATATGGGATGCCCGTACAGGCGGCTGCCTTCACAAGCTCGAAGGGCATGCAAACGATGTGGTGTCAGTGGCATTCAGCCCTGATGGGAAACTGCTGGCATCCGCGTCTCTCGACTGCACTGCGCGTATATGGAGCACAGACACCGGTGCCTGCCTGCACACCCTCAAGGAACACAAGCACTGGGTCAACTCGGTTGCGTTCAGCCCTGACGGCAAGCTGCTGGCAACCGCGGGCGGGCTCATTCGCACGTGGGACCCTGCTACCGGCAAGTGCCTGCACGAGCTGAAAGGCGCAGGTCCCGGCAGGCATCTGGTATTCAGCCCGGATGGCAAGCTGCTGACAAGTGCGGACCAGGCCCGTCAAGTGGGGATATGGAACCCCCACACCGGCGAGATTGTCAGCACGCTGAAAGGGCATACGAGTTCCGTCGATGCGGTTGCATTCTCTCCCGACGCCGTGCTGGCGGCAACCGCGACCGACGATAAAATCAGGCTGTACAGCGTGCGAAGCGGGAAGTGCCTGCAAATGGTCAAGACCCCGCACTCAGTCAGTAAGCTCGCCTTCAGCCCTGACGGCACGCTGCTCGGCTGCGCGCTGTCAAACTACAGCATCGCCCTGTGCTCCGCAAACGACGCCCCCAGTGTCCAGGCGCCGCGGCTGCCCCTGACGGCGGTCGGGGAACAGGACTCCGAGAAACCGCCCACGCCCGGGAGAGCGCTCTCGGAAGAGCAGTTGAAGAAGCAGGCTGATGAGCTTCTCGAAGGAATGGCAAGCGACAAGTGGCGCAGGCGAAGAGAAGCGGCGAGGCAATTGCGCAAGCTGTTGACGGAATCGTCCGGGAAGCAGAAAGTCCTCCTGGAGTATCTTCAAGGGCGGCACGAGAAGCTGAAGGATGATGTTGATGTCCGCCTTCGCCTCGGCGGTATTCTCCACCCCTGGGAAAACCTGAAGAAGCAGCGCACGCTGAAAGGGCACACAGGCAAAATTCGGTCGCTGGCGTTCAGCCCGGATGGCAGGGTGCTGGTATCCGCAAGCAGTGACAGGACTGTCATGTTCTGGGACCCGCGCACAGGAGAGAGCCTTCACACCGTCCTCATGCACGAGGAACCTGTCAAGTCCGCCGCCTTCAGCTCGACGGGCGAGTTCATCGCCTCAGTAACAGAAGGCGAAGCCGCCCGCATCTGGTGCGTCAAGACAGGCGTATGCCTGTGTACGCTCGAAGGCGCAAGCGCGATTGCATTCAGCCCCAATGGTAAGCTGATAGCAACTTCCACCGGCACCGAGATTCTCTTGTGGGACCCGCTTGAAGGCAGGTGCGTGCGCACGCTTCAAGGGCACACCCACTCAATTGACTGCCTGACATTCTCCCGCGATGGCAAGTGCCTGATATCCGCCGGCAGGGACTACTGCGCCCGGATATGGGACCCGCACACCGGCCACTGCAGGCACAAGCTCAAATGGTTCAGGCGCACGAAGTCATTGTCCCTCAGCCAGGATGGCGTGATGCTGGTGTCGGCACACGCGATACAGGAAGTCCAGGTATGGAACACGCGCACGGGCAGGCATGAGCGCCAGCTCAAGGAACACGGCTCCTACGTGTATTCGACCGCGCTGGACCCCGTCAGCGGCATACTTGCCGCCGGAGATGGCGGCCACATAGCCTTCTGGAACATCCACACCGGTAAATGCCTGCACAGGTTCAAGGCGCATGAAAACTGGATGCGGGCAATAGCGTTGGGCCCGGATGGCAGCATGCTCGCATCGGGCAGCGATGACCACACCATCGTCATCTGGGGAAGACCTGAAGATGGCGGCAGGTAGCTGCGTCCCGAGGCCGGTCCCGGGCGCAAAAAGGTTGCAATAATCAGTTCATACAGATAGAATCTGCTGCCGTGAAAGAGTCAGACAGCAAACACGTGCCCGACCTCTCGGTCGTTGCGCCGGTGTATAACGAGTCGCAGTGCCTGCTCATTCTGCAGGAGCGCCTCGCCAAGGCCCTCGAAGGCCTGGACTACGAGGTGGTTCTTGTTGATGACGGCTCCACGGATGTCTCCCGCAAGCTGATTGCGGAGTTCGCGAGGCAGGACAGGCGCTGGCGCGGCGTGTTTCTCGCGCGCAACTTCGGCCACCAGGCGGCGATAACCGCCGGCCTCGACGAAGCCAGCGGGCGCGCGGTAATCATCATGGATGCAGACCTGCAGGACCGCCCGGAAGACATACCCCGGCTGCTCGAGAAGGCACACGAGGGCTTCGACATTGTCTACGCCAGGCGTGCAAGCAGGCGCGGAAACCCCTTCAAGCGCGCCTGCTACTGGTTCTTCTACCGGCTGCTGGCCGGAGTCGCGGACGTGGACATCCCCGTAGATGCCGGCGACTTCACCTATCTGAACCACAAGGCCCTCCAGGCGCTGCGCTCATTCCCGGAGCGCAACCGCTTTGTGCGCGGCCTGCGGGCCTGGGCGGGCTTCAAGCAGACAGGTGTTGACCTCCGGCGTGACAAGCGCGCCGCGGGCAAAAGGAAATACACCTTCGGCAAGCTCTTGGGCCTCGCGGCCGACGCTGTTTTTTCGTTCTCCTGGGCGCCCCTGCGGCTTGTCTCGGCGATGGGCGCCCTGAGTGTGCTTGTTAGTATAGTGTATCTCGTCGTAGTCCTCTACCTTCGCTTTACCGGCGCCATAGGGCTTGAACTGCGCGGCTGGACGACAATCATCTTCCTTATTATCGCGTTCGGCGGCCTGACCCTCCTTGCGCTGGGGATTATCGGCGAGTACATCGGGCGCATCTACGATGAAGTGAAGCAGCGCCCCGTGTATATAATTGCAGATACCACGGATGGCGACAAAAGTGATTCACAGGAATCAGCGTGAATCGCGCACTTCCACCTGGATTAGTTGCAGATCAATCCACTTCCCCCGCCCGGTATCAAACCCTATCAAGCACATATTAGGTTTAGGGGGAAGCAGCCCCTTGATGTTGAACCTGTCCCTCCCCCGCACGCCAAGTTCCCTAACCTCCCAGGCAGGCAGCACGCAGAAGGCGCGTCCCGCGGCCCCAATGTGCGAGTCAAGCTCTTCGCGGGTGCGCACGATAATGAAATCGCGCTGCGAGTAGAAGACGAGGGTTGGCGGAACATAGCCCCAGTGAAGAATCGCATCCTCCGGCCGGGACTTTTCGGCAATTATGCGCCCAATCGGGGCGGGCAGCTTCACCTGATTGAGGCTGGGCAGCGCAACAAGAACCAGCAGAAGTACGAAGGTTAGCATCCCGCCTGCGAGCGTGGCGGCGGCGCGCAGAACCTGACGCCTGCCTAAATCCACAATCGCCAGCACCGTCACCAGCAGAAGAACGCCGCAGGCAGGCGTGAAGAAGCGCCAGCAGTTGTAAAACTTACCCTGCTCGAGCCCTACAATCAGTCCCACAGACACAGCCAGCCCGATAAGCCCAAGGAAAAAGCAGGCAAAATACCTCTTCCATCCCGCCAGCGCAACTGCGCGGGCATCCGCATTGCTCAAAAGCGCACCAACCAGAATTGAAAGCGCAGGCAGCGCGGGAAATACGTAGTGAGGTAATTTCGTGCTTACGACGGAGAACAGCAGAACTGTTCCGCCAGCCCACGAAACGAGAAACCACCAGCGCTCGGATTTGGGCGCAATTTCTTCTCTCTTTTGCGTAAGCGCACCCGGCAGCAGTGAAAACCACGGGAAGAAAATCAGCGGCAGCATCAATATATAATAGAAGAAAGGCCCGCTGTGCCCCTGCATGGCCGACTGCGCCCGGTCAAAGTTGTGCTCGTAAAAGACCCTCAGCACCTCTCCTTCGGTTGATATGTACGCCGGCACAAACCACGCCCCCGCTATCGCCAGAAAAAATAGCGCACCCGTCGGTATGCGAGCCTTTCGCAGCAGGTCCCACCTGCGTAACAGTACTATCGTCGCAAGCGCCGCGAGGCCGATTATCGCCACGCCGGCAAGGTACTTCGTAAGAAATGCCAGCCCCGCCCCCCCGTACAGAAGCAGCCAGGGCAGCCTCGATGCATCGCCGCGGAAGATTCGCCAGAAGCCGTAAAACGAAAGGAGCAGAAGGAAGACCAGAAAAGAGTCCGTAAGGGCCGCCCGCATAACAAAGAGCGTGAGAAATGAAGTTGCAAACACCGCGGCGGAAGCGAGCGCGGTTTTCCTGTCAAACATTGACCGTGCAAGCAGGAACAGCATAACGCATGCTCCTGCCCCTGCAATCGCCGAAGGGAAGCGGGCGCCGAAGGCGTTCGCGCCGAAAAGCCGCATTGAGCCGGCCATGAGCCAGTATGGCAGCGGCGGCTTCTCCAGAAAGGGCTTGCCGTTGTAGGTCGGAGTAAGATAATCACCGGACACGAGCATCTCACGTGAGATAGCCGCGTACCAGCCCTCGTCACGGTCAAACAGGGTGGAAGCCCAGTTGCCTATAAGGAACAGGAATACGCACGCAACGAAAATCAGCGCAAGCAGGCGTCGCTCAGACAGCCCCGCAAACACCCTACGGCCCCACGCCATGACAGAAGGCAGATAAGACCAGAACGCGTAAAACGCAATCGGTGGCATGACAATAAGCACAAGCTGGCTCAGGGTGTTCTTGTCCTTAATCCACGGAAACACGGTAAAGCCCAGCGCAAGTGCACCAGCGAAGAGGCGGACAATCCGCAGCCGGACAAACCCGGGAGCCCTGCGCAGCATCAGGCCTGCCCCACCCGCGCAAATAAGGCCCAGGCCCGTGCCTGCGACAACGTCGCTCAGGTAGTGGCTGCTGCAGAAAATCCGCGAGAATGCAACCGCTGCGGCCACAGCCAGGAAAGGAATGCCCCACTTGCGCAAGTAAAGGAAGAGCGCACCGGCCACGGCAAACGCGGATGCCGAGTGCCCGGACGGAAACGAATTGAACTCCTGCGCGGTCGGCCTCTGGCGCGTTATCACGTTCTTCAGCACTGAGACAAGAATCGTGGCCAGAAGCAGCGACAGCGCAACCCGGACGGCAGCACGCCGGCTCCGCATGGCGGCGAAGGCAAGGAGCGCAATGGCGCCCAGTACCACGCCTGTGCCTGTCTCGCTCGTCAGCCGCATGACCGATTTGAGAGAGACGGCGCCCAGAGCCTTGAAGTACTCAAACACCGCCGTGTCAAAAACCGACAGAGGCAGGGCGCAAATCATCACAGCCACCCCGGCGAGTACCACGCCGAGGCAGAAGTTCCTGTCGCTCGTTTCCGGCTCCTGGAGGTTTTCGTTGGGCATACCGAGGCAGAGTGTAGCCAAGAAAGAGCCCCGTTGCAAGTGCTAACGATAGAGCCGGCTGTGGTCGTTGAGCCTGATTCTCAAAAGTCCAAGGAACATCCCCAGCGAGTCCTTGACCAGCCTGACTCTGCTCGCCCGGTCGTCGCTCCAGGTGACAGGCACCTCCGCCACCCGCAGGCCCCTCTTGCGCGCCAGGAACAGAAGCTCCACGTCGAAGCAAAAACCCTCTATCCTGCTCTGCGAGAACACGGCCCTCGCCGCATCGCGCGTGAAGAGCTTGAACCCGCACTGCGAATCGGAGACAGTTATCCCGAGCCCGAGGCGGCAGAGAAAGTTGAACACCTTGCCCGCCACCTGACGCCGCCAGGGCTGCCTCACCGGGATAACCGAATAGCGATGCGCCCGCGAGCCCACCGCCACCGAGGCGCCGCGCCGAACAGCCTCAATCAGCCGGTCCAGGTCGCTCATCCTTGTCGAGCTGTCCGCATCGAGAAACGCGACCAGCCTGCCCCTGGCTGTAAACACCCCGTTCCTGACCGCGGCCCCCTTACCGAGATTGCACGGGTTTTTCAGGCAGCGCACCCCGGGCATCTGCCGGGAAAGCTCCTCCACCACCTCCACCGTGTCGTCGCCGCTCCCGTCATCGACAACCAGCACCTCAAAAGTTTCGCCCCTGCTCTTGAGATATTCGACTGTGGTGCGAAGCGTCTGCGGTATCCTCGCCGCCTCGTTGTAGGCTGGTATTACCACCGAGATATCGCAGCTTGCGGCTCTCTCACCCAAAAAGGTTCCCTCAAACGTCCCGGCGAACAGGGTCACTGGGCTATTTAGCCGGTTACGGAACCTCCAGCCCGAACCCTCTGAGTATTTCGCGCTCGCGTTTCTGCATGCGTGAACGCTGCTCGGAAGACAAGTCATCATAGCCCAGAAGATGCAGAAGGCCGTGAAGCGCATAGAGCGCCAGTTCCGCATCGAAGCCGATTCCCCATTCAGCCGCCTCTTGCCCCGCAATCTCGGCGCAGACAACAACCTCCCCGAACACATCCGAGGCCTCATCCTGCAGCGGAAAGGAAAGAACATCGGTCGGCTCCGCACGCCCGAGAAAGCGGCGGTTCAGCTCCGTAATCTCATCCGAGTCCACCACCGCCACCGAGAGAGTGCCGCTCACACCGGCTTCCCGCATGGTGTGCGACAGGACTTTGCGCAGCAGCGGCCGGTTCACGTTGTGGGCCATCTGCAGGTTCGTGATTTCTATCTTCGCCCTTTTCGCCATCTCCCCTTGAGTCTACCATCAGCATTCGCCGCAGGTCAACCGCTGTATCGGGCTAAATGCCAATCCTTTTGTTTGCTTGACCCCGCCGGCCGCCTCTGCTAAGATTTCCAGCATGCCTCCTTGCTGGAAAGAGAGATTGCAATGAACATGCTCGCCTTCGTGTTTCAGGCCGATGCATCGGCTTCTTCGTACGGCTTCACCGATTACCTTCTCGGTGTGCTTCTGGTCATTGTCGCTGGCGCAATCGGGTACTACGTCAGCAGATTCCTCACAGGGCGAAGGTTCAGGAGGGAGCAGAAAACCGACAGGAAGAGGATGTTCGACATCGAAAAGGCGCTCAAGGATTTCTGGGAGCATGAGCGCGCCAAGCTCTCCGGAGAGAACAGGACACTATCCGAAAAAATCACGTTTCTCGAGAAACAGGTCGAGGAGTATCGCAGGAAGGCCGCCGGCGTCGGAATCATGGGCCTCTCCAAGGACAAGCGCACCGACATGCTCCTGCAGCTCATGCTCGAAAACGAGGCGCTCGAAGAGAAGCTCTACGAGCTCAATCTCAAGATGAAGGAGGAGCGCGACGAGTTCCTCACTAAACAGATAAAAGACATAAGCTACAAGCGAATAATGCTCTCAGAAATCCTCAAGGAGCAGGGAGTACAGGACAAGATTCGCGAAATCCTCAGCAGCGACCAGAAGCTCAAGAGACTCAAGCTGCCCGCCAGTCCTGAACCCGCACCCGACGAGGAAGGCGAACCTGCCCAAGAGGAACCGCCGGGCGAAGAAGAAGGAAGCTGAAGCTGTGAAGCTCGTCGCGGTAATCTCCGTGCTTGCCCTAACCGCCGCCCTCACGGTCCTCCTTGTCTTCCGGTCTCCCGGACCCGCCGCCCCCGGCTCGCAGGCGCCCGGCTTCCACACCGAGATTGTCCCGGCCCAGCCGCTTATCGAGATATTTCCCGTCGGCACCATCGAGCGCGCTGACCTGAAGCTCATCGCCGACTCTATCGCCTCCGCGTTCAAGGTGCGCACGAGAGTCGTCAGTGGCATGGCGCTCCCGGAGCCGGCTCGAAACGACGCCCGCAACCAGTACAGCGCCGACTGGGTGCTCCGCGTCGCCGCCGCCCTGAAAAGCGAAGGCGCGTTCCGCACCCTCCTCGTCATTGAGGCCGACATCTACTCGGGCGACCTGCCCTACATCCTCTTCCTGAACTCGCCCGACGCGAAGATGGCCCTGATTTCCATCGCCCGGCTCGGCGGCGTCGGACGTGTAGAGCTTGGGCTCGAACAGGTGCGCAAGCGTACCCGCGGCCTCGCAATCCGCGCCCTTGCAGCCTCGCTCGGTATCAGGCGCTGCGACAACGACTGCATCCTCGCCAGCCGCCCGACCCTTGAGAATCTCGACAGGATGCCCCGCTACTTCTGCCCCCAGTGCGCTAACGCCCTGCAGGACAAACTCCAAACGGGAATCGGCTCTCCCCACGCGCATTTCCAGAGCGCACTGCTCTACCTCGAAGACGGCTCAATCGACGGGGCGATAGAAGAGCTCAGGAAAGCCATCGCGCTCAAGCACGATTACCTCGCGGCGCAGCTTAACCTCGCCGAGCTCTACCTCCAGAAAGGCTGGCACGCAGAGGCGATAACCACCCTGCGCAAAGCCGCCGCCCTCGCGCCCAGGAACCCCGAGCCGCGCACGAGGCTCGCCCAGGTGCTGCTCTTGAACAGCCAGGCCGATGCCGCGCTTGAAGAGCTCACCCTCGCACTAACGATTGACCCCGACTCGCGCGAGACCCACCGCCTGCTTGGCATTACCTACCAGTTCTACCTCGGCGACGCCGAGCGTGCACGCGCACACTACCGCAAGTTCCTCGACCTCGGCGGCGACCCCGCCCAGGTGGACAGGCTCCTTGACTACTCCCGGGAGCAGCCGCGGGAGGGCTCCAAATGATTGTGCTCGGCATTGAGACATCCGCAGCCGCGGGTGGCGTCGCCCTCATGCGCGAAGACCAGCTTCTCGCCGGACGCACCTTCGAGAAAGGGCTTGTCCACGGCCGCGAGGTCGTGCCTGCAATCAGGGACGCTGTCGAAGAGGCCGGAATCTCCCTCAAGCAGATTGACCTTGTCGCGGTCGATGTCGGTCCCGGCTCCTACACCGGCGTAAGGGTCGGCGTCTCCGTCGCCAAGACACTCGCATGGGCGATCGAGACCCGGCTCGCCGCAGTCGTCTCTCTCGATGCGCTCGCCCAGTCTGCCAAAGAGCTCGGCCCCGCAATCATACCCGTGCTGGATGCTCGCCGCTCACAGCTCTACACCGCCACTTACCGGATTGACTCCGGAACAGTTGCACGCGAAAGTGGCCCGGCCGTAGTCCCGCTGGCTGGCTTTCTCGATTCCATCGCTTCCCCCGCCATCCTCCTGGGCGATGCCATCAAACGGTTCCCGCAGGAGTTTGCGCCCCGCGAGGGAATCTCCCACGCGCCCGAGAAGTTCTGGATTCCCAACGCATCAGTGATAGCCGAAATCGGGGTTCATGCAGCCCAGCGCGGCGAACTCGCCGACCCCGTGACTCTCGAACCGCTCTACCTTCGCCCCTCCGAGGCCGAGCAGAAACTCGGCATCCGCGTGAACTTGACCACAGATTCACACCACGCAGACACGGAGAAATAATAGGAAGCCCCGGACTTCAGTCCGGGGGTCTTTTCAGCCGCGCTGCCTGCAGCGCGGTATCTCTTCCACCACGCCTTCCGGGCACACCTCTGCGCCTCTGCGATGAGAACACGGCCCCGTTTGCTGCGCTTTTTTGCAATCGTTGCAGTTGATACATTCGGTGTAGTCGGCGTCGAGAATCGACTCCGCTTCCGACAGGGCATCCACCGGGCAGGCTTTGATACATTTCCCGCAGGCAGTGCAGTTGTGCTGCCTGCGGTCACGCAGAATCCGCGGCAGGGACAGAATCGCCATTGCAGCGCCCGCGGGGCACAGGAACCGGCAGAAGAACCGCATGACGAAGAAGCCTGCCATTAGGACGAAGACAAGGAACAGCCAGTGAAGCGCGGAGCCGCCGAATGAGAAGAGAGTTCCGAACGGCTCGAGGGCCGCATCGGAAATACGCCCGGTCACAAGGAACAGTGCGGGTGCCGCGAAGAGTATGATGAACTTCGCGTACTTGAGGCGTCTGCTGAGTTTCCGAGAGAACTGGAAGCGCCGGGCTGTGAGGCGCCCGCAGAACTCGTGCAGCGCGCCGAACGGGCACAAGTACCCGCAGAAGAGCCGCCCGAAGAGAAGGGACGATACGACAATGCCCCCGACAAGCACAAGCCACGGTGCGCCGGCGCTTAGCAGGCTTCGTCCGAAGAAGATGATTCGCACCACGTCGGCCGAGGAGAACATGAGCCCCTTCATGTAGAAGCCCAGGTAGCACACGCTTGCCCCAAGCAGTATGTAGCGAAGCCAGCGCAGCCGCAGCGAGTAAGCGAGCGCCGCCGCGACAAAGCCGCACGCGATAACGACCGCGCTCAGAGGCAGAACAGGCGCGCTCTCCGGCGCCCCTGCGGTGCCGATTGTCGAGGCGAGCAGGGCCCGCGTCTCCTCACAGATTGCCTTGTTGGTTACTGTGGCACCGGTAATGACATCAATGTCTCTGCCCGGAACGAACGGCCCGCCGGCCTGCCTGTTCCTGAACCCGGCGAGGTACTTGTCGTCGTATATGCGCGTGACGTAAGAGGGAGTCTCCCAGCCGGGAAGCAGCCTGATTGCCACAAGCTCTCCAGGCCTGACTGCCGCAAGGAGAGGCACATGCCCGCCGAAGCCCCGTATCTCAGGGCAGATGTCGCTCGAGAGGTAAACGAGCGCAAGCTGCTCGCCCCTGGCGTCGAACGCCTCGCGGTAGGGAGGGCCCTGCGAGGGCTCGACCCACTCGCCGAACCTGTCCGCCTCGGGCAGCAGCGCCTGCAGGTCGGCCTCGGTGACTTCGACCGCGGTGGTCTCGGGCATTCCGACAAGCCCGGCAAGGCCCTGGTGGAAGAAGAACAGCGCAGCCAGGATGCACGCGGCGCGGCCGAGGTTGCGGACAAACTGCGCCCTGCCGACCAGGCCGATAAAGACAAACGGCAGCATGAAGAGTGTCGCGCCCAAGAAGAAGCCGGAGAAAGAGGCAATCCCCGCCGCTGTCGAGCCCGCATGGAGCACGTTGACAGTTTGTATCAGGAACGGCGGGCAGACTGAAGCCCCGAGCGCCATGCCGACCCAGAAGGGCAGGCGGTACTTCGCGCCGGCCGACTCGACCCGGCGGCAGAATACGGAGCCTCCACCACGCAGCGCCTGAAGCAGCAGGATGGCTGAAAGCCCGATAAAGGCAACTGCGGCGGCAGGCGCGAACCACGACACGCCCTGAACGCGCGAGCCGACAAATCCCACAACCGCACCGAACGCAACGTAGGTGACGAGCCTGCCGAGCGTGAACTGCGCCAGCACCCAGGCCGAAGTTCTGAGCTTACCCTTTCCGCAGGAGGCTATCATGGGCAGCAGAACCGCCCAGCAGCCGACGCACAGCGAGCCGCTGGCAAGTCCGAGCCCGATTCCCTTGAGCAATTCGCTTATCATGACGCCGCCCTCTGACATTGTATTCTCAAGACAACCCTCCGGTCAAGCCCCCTGTCGCGATTGGTGATTTGCAGGAAGTCTCACGCCGCAGGCAAAGTGCGTGGGGCTTGCCATTTGTGACAAGCCGATGACAACGCGCTGATAACCTGGACAAATCTATCCGGGGAATCCTGGCTATTTACGAGAAAGCCGGATTCTGGTGAACCGTTTCCGGCCCGGATGGCTCTGAAAGGTGTACAATGACTCAAGTCAACCCGCCGAGCGGGAAAGGAGAGGTATTATGAGGAAGACGGTACTTGTCTGCGTGTGCATGGTGTTTGTGCTTTTGACGGGTTGCAGGAGCCTGCATCCCGACCCGCCGCACTTCGACCCGGCGCTGCGTGCCCGGCTTGCGCCGCCGTTTCATACAAGCGTTCCCCGGTCGGGGAACGGCGCGGCGCTTTTTACCGCGCAGCGGGAGGCCACGAACAAGGCTGTGGCGGAGATTCTGAAAATCAAGCCGGCCGTCGAGTTTTCTAAGGAGAAGCCGATAACGCTCGCTATCGCCGAGGTGGGCACAACGGGCGTGGAGACGATTCGCCAGGGGGACAAGGATGCGTGGCGAAAAGCGGTTGAAGAAACGGGCATGGTGAAGGTGATTTTCATCTCGTCGGTAATACTCTCGGCCAATCCCGGGTTCCACGAGATGCGCCTTGCGGCCGCGCGGCTGCACGCGGATGTCATGCTGCTCTACGCTGTTGCGGACTCCTACGAGTCGAGGGTGAACCTGAGCGCGATTCTGTATGCCACGATTGTCGGGACATCCTTCGCGCCGGGTAACGAGGCGGCGGTGCTCGCATTTGCGAAGGGTGCGTGTTTCGACGTGGAGAACGAGTTCCTCGAATTCACAGTCGAGGGCGAGGATGAGAGGAAGACGACCAGGCCCTACTACTTCCTTGACAAGAAGCAGCTCCAGCTTGATTCGCGCAAGGCTGCGCTGGGCATCCTGCGTGAGGAGACTGTCCGGGCCGTCAAGTCCCGGGCCCCGAAGAGGTAGGCACGAGTCATGTTGAGGCGTTTTCTCTCAGTTTGTGTCGTTTGCACCTGCGCCGCGCTGTGCGGCTGCGCGTCGTATGCGACTGTAGACTCTCCGCAGTACGCCAGCGCGTGGCAGGAGTTTGCCCAGAGCTCTGCGGGCCTGCTGAAGTTCAAGCGTGTAGGCGAAAAGCCGGCGGAAAAACGCCATGAAATGCATAAGGAATATGACAAGAAGTACCGCGAGCGCGAGGAAAACAAGGAATTTGTGCAGCGCTTTGAAGAGACCCTGAAGAGAAAGGAAATTGACGGCGAGTCAATTGACATGCTCCAAGAGGAGCTGGCGGCGAATACGGAGCTCAACCGCAGGCTGGGCTTTCAAGACCCGGGCTATGAGGCGTGGCTGGGGGAGCGTTACAGGCAGTTGCGCGAGCGACTGAATGCAAAGGCAATGGAAATCCTGCGCATAGAGCCAACGATAAGCATTAGCGATGGCACGAAGGTCAAGGTCGCGATTGTCGAAATAGGCGAGGAGATACAGACAATACGCTACGAGGAGCGCAACCGCTGGCGCGAGTTTTTCAGGAAGGCGGGTTTTGCCATCGAGCCGGTTTTCCTGCCCGTGTTCCTCGTCGGCGATGCAGTCAGCGCGGATGCTATCCGCATGGCGGCAGCGCGTGTGGGCGCGGGCGCAGTGCTTGCGTACACGACCACGGCCGAGACTGAACTCGGCCCCCTGCGCGAGTCAATTGCCGTCCTCGCATTCGCAAAGTGCATGCTTATTGACACGCGCACGGAGTACCTATACTTCAATGCGGAAGGCGAGGGGAAAGACTGGAAGGTAACATTCCCGTGCCTGATTGATACTGTCGGTTTTGAGAGGGGCGTGATTGAGACCGCCATCGAGGGGCTGCGACGAGAAGTCCTGCACGAACTCGAGCGCCTGCGCGCCCAGAAATAGAGGCGCTGCTCACGACGGACGAGGCTGCATTTTTCCGCGGCCGTGAAGACCGCGGCTTTGGAACTGCGCGCGGTGAGCGGCTCCTGCCACCGTAGCTGCGGTCCCTGCCGCTGCCTCTTCTTGAGCTGCGGTCCCTGCCGCCGTAGCCACCGCGGGTGTACCTGCCCCTGCCACCTCTGTCCTGGTCAGGCAGGACGAGGATGATTACGAGCCCGATAAGCCCCAATAAAGCGCACACGATCGCCCAGAGCATGGGCTCCCTGCCCTTGCCCTTGGCTATTGTGTATCCCAGGAAGCCGAAGATAAATACTACGACGAGCCAGATAATTAATATCGCAGCCATTGGCGGTGCTCCTTAAATTTGTGCCGGTAGTAATAAAAAGGATGGGCGATGTTACACACGTTTGCTCTATATGCAACCGGAAAATGCGCAAATTTTACATACGGAGGGCTGAAAAGAATGAAGGGATTTTCGTGCGAGGGGTTGATAAAATGTGTAAAGGCGTGCTATATTGGCGTCTAACAATACGGACAGGAAAGGTCTCAAGCGAGAGAGAACAGCACATTCTGGAGGGCAGGCAATTGGATAAGGACGAGGTGCTCAAGTACCTGGAGAAGCTGGGCAAGGCTGTGACAGGCTGCCTGAACGCGTCTGACGAGGTGAAGTCCACCATAAAGCTGCTCGAGGAAGCGGGGCTTCACCTGAACCTGAGCTTCGTCGCCATGATAAGCGGCTCCAAGCCGCTTGCGTTTCCTGTAAGCTGGGCCGGCTCCTCGAAGGAGCTGAAGTTCGAGATAACATCCGAGGACAGGGAGTTCCTGCAGAGCCTTGGCATCAAGTACGATGACAAGAACTCGGGTGAAAGCGAGCAGGATTCCGGCAAAGAGGGCGAGTAGCATGAAGCTGGGCTGGCTTATCCTTCCCATGGTGCTTGCGGCAGGGCTGGGGTGCAGCTCGACGCCCAACTGGTCCGAGTACCTGCGCGACCACCTGCCGCGGGAGTCGCCCCGCATGGCAGTGGCGCGGTTCCAGTTCGCGCTCGCATACGGGCCGAAGAGGGATTCGTTCGAATCGCTGACGGAGGCGAGCCAGGGTGTTATCGGCTACACGCGCTGGTGGCTCTTTGTGCCGCACGCGAAGGACCCGGACACGGGTGTCAACATTCTTGAGATAATGCGCGAATCAATTATCGACGCCTGCTACGAGACGAGCGAGAACAAGGCTGAAGTCCTCACCTACTACGATAAGGTTGGTCAAGCCTACTCGATATACCTGTACCTCGAAGGCGAGGAATGGAAAGTCGGCCTGATCGAGATCTTCTGGCCGGAAAAAGTGCGCGAGTGGAAAGAAGAGCAGCGCAAGAAGCACGCCGATAAAGAGCCCCAGGAGCCCTGAGCCTACGGGAGGTAGGTGAGCCCGGTCAGCCGACGCAGGGGTTTAAGGCGCTTGCCAATCATGCTTATGAGGTACCCCTCGATTGCCTCGTTGGTGACTTTCGGCAGGGCGGTCTGGAGTTCCGCGAGCAGTATTTCAGCCCTCGCCATTGTCCTGTGCCCGCCCGCGGAGCCTACGGACCCGAACACGTCCGAGGCGAGCTTTCCGGCATCTTTCTTGTAGCCGTCGCAGCGAAGTACCACAACAAGCTCGCCCTCGGTAATGCCTGAGACTATGGCCCAGCCCATTTCGTAGATTCCCATGAAGAAGTCGGCGACCTGGACGCAGACATCGGAGACTTCGACCATGCCGAGGTGGGAGAAGATGACTTCGCCCGCGGTCTGCTTCTTCACAATGGCGGTGGCGAAGTAGTCGAGCGCACGCAGCGGGAAGTGCGACTGCTTCACCTTGCGGATGATGTGCATGTTGACGCGGCTGCGCAGGTAGCGGAAGGCGGCGATGTCGGCGTCGGTGGCGACGCGCTGGAGGCTGGCGGTGTCGGTCTCGAGGCCGTAGTAGAGCGCGGTCGCCATGGTTGTAGTCATCTTGAGCCGGGACTGGCGGATGTACTCGGTCATTATGGTGGAGGTGGAGCCGAAACTGGGCCGGATGTCCTCGAAGTCGGCGCTGAAGCCCTTGTGACGGGGGTGGTGGTCGATGACTATGCTGAAGTGCACCTCGGCGAGGTCAGGATTGTCCATGAAGAACCCCGGCTGCGCATCAACCACGGCGAGGAGGCTGTGTTTCCTGAGCATTGACTTCTCGAATGCCACGACAGGGATTCGCAGCAGCTTAATCATGGCGGCGTTTTCCGGCCTGCCGACCTCGCCGGTGTAGGCGAGTGTGCAGTTCTCGCCCGTCTTTCGCAGCAACTTGCGAAGTGCGAGCGCGGAGCCGAGCGCGTCCGGGTCGGGGTTGCGGTAAATCAGGATAAGCAGCTTCTCGCCTTTCGCGACAACTTCGCGCAGAAGCTCCAGCCTTCTCGATGGGTCTCTTCCAGCCATTTTCTCACCTATTGCTTGGTCGGTCTGGGTTTCGGGAGCCGCACCAGGTATTTCTTCAACCTCTCGACGAACCGGGCATCCTTTGTGGATAATGCCTCTTCGAGAGCCTGCTTTGCGCCCGCATGGTCAGGCAGGTACTCCAGGGCACCTGCCGCGAAAACGCTGCCGCTGGCGTCGTGCTGCCTGGAAGCTTCAATCATAACAGCCGCGCCAGCGTCGCTGCCCGCCCAGGCAAGGACCCAGGCAGAATATATGCGAACCCAGCGCTGTTTGTCCTTGAGCAGTCTGACCAGCTCAGGTGTCAGCTTATCATCGTAGTAGAATTGCAGGCCCCAAATTCCTTTCGTTCGCGCGTTGTGCTCGTGGTCGCTTTTGGCGAGGGCAAGCAGTATGTCCCTTGCACCCGGTGGGCGGGTCTCGTTGACCGTATCAGCCGCGTTGTTAAGAAGGAATTCCAGGCTGTTGCCCTGTGGTTTCTTGCTGTTCAGGTGTATCCCAAGACATCTCAGAACAGCGGGGCCAACATCGTCCGGTGGATTGTCAATAGCGCGGAGACGATATACCAGCAGTGATGCCAGTTTGAGGTCATCACCCATTATCTTCTCGTACCACTCCCTGCGAACTTCCGGGGTAAGGGTTGCCTCAAGCACGTGGTTGGCGAATTGTTCAGGATGACCCTTGCGCTTGTCCTTGAATTCCTCGTACCGGGACTTGGCAAGCGTGTCGTCTTTGACTACTTTGAACTGTTTCTCCACCGAGGCGAAGGGTTTGCCAGTGCCTGGGGCAAGGATAGTGACCTTGAGCTTATATTCACCTAACGGCAGATACACTTGCTCTGATGGCAGATAACCTGTAGCGGTAAATTCAACATTTGTAAGCCGCAGGGGAGTAATTACACTCTCACCCGCCTTCAGTTCGAAAGGCCCGTGGTTGCCTGATACTATCGCGCCGTTGGTAACGGCGACCTTGCGCGCCTTCTTATCAGGCCCGGTGAGTGTGGCGCGGAAGCAACACGATGCCGGCCAGTTCTGTTTTTGTCCTTTTGTGAACATCATGTCTTTATCGGACAGGTTGGTGACTTTAACGGTGAATATCACCGGCGCTTCGGAAGGCTGAGTCTTGTCCATGACAATCTCAAGCCTGCATGGCGAATTCTTATCATTTCCAGAGGTATCGGCAGGTTTGGATTCCGGTTCTTGCTTCTTGGACTGGTTCTTGGCGGGCTCGGTGGGTGGCAGCCACCATAGTTGTCTACCATAGTCCCATTTGTATTTGACCTCTGGCACGACAGACAATTTGCCAGTACAGGTGTCAGCTATTTTAAGTGTGCAATATTCTCCCTTGCCGACGACCAGTTTACCATCCGGCGTGTGCAGACTGCCGGACAGGGGACCTTTCCACGAGCCTTTCTGTTTGCTCAGTGTATTAGCGGCCACATCAAAGACTACTGACCTGAGCAGGGTGCCTTCCTCTGTCTTTTCACTGCGCACACGGAACACCTTCTTGCTGTCATTCGACCAGTCACCCCAGCAAAACCGCGCCAGATTCTTACTATCCTTATCCACTACACATATCCAAGGGTCGAAAGGCTTCTTGCGTTTGACCCTTATGCTGCCTTCAAATATGATTCTCCTGCCATCCGGTGACCATCTTGGTGGTAGATACCTGCCACCTGCGATGGTGATTTGACTCTCGGAAGGCGGAGCAATCTCTTTCGTCTTCGTCTGTTTGCCTGTTACCTGTACAGTCATCAAGGCCTCTACGTAGGGCCTTGATGACTGTACAGGATAAGTTATTCTGCTGTTGCTGCTGAGACGTGCAGCATTATAAGTCACGCCCGTATTCAGGTCGTACACCTTCAGCGTTTTACCCCAGGACAAGGCCAGTTTGTCGCCATTATTTGAAAGAGAGCATACGTCAAAGCGTGTGCTGTGAGGAGATTCAGAGAGCTTGACTTCGGTCAGTTTTTCCGGTTTGGTAATATTGCCTTTGAACCATTTGCCGTCCTTATTCTGAAGGAGAAAATGTCCCTTTGGAACCATGAGGAAGTGTTTCAGATTATCGAATATTTTCTTTGTTTTGATTTCACCATCCGTTATGTCAACCCTGAAAACGCCGCTTGAGGTTACAACTTCCTTGTTCGGCTTCTTATCCCTCACAAAGGTGATGCGGTTGCTTGCCCCGCAGTTGACAATGAGTGTTCTTTTAGTTTCTTCCTTCTCTTGAGCTTTGCATACAGGCGAATAATTGCAGACCAGAAAGAGGACAGCCATAAATGCTATTAGATACTGTTTCATTTCTCTATCACCACGCTTGCGAAAGTGACAACCGAGCCGGCCGCCTTGTCAGGCGCCTGCATGTATTTTAAGAGCCTGCCCCTGCCTGTGCCCAGGACGTGCAGCATCGCGTAGATGTTGGGCAGGCCGCAGATTCTGCGCCTGTCGCCATCGGAGGTGACGTTTTCGTAGAAGCCCTGCGCATCCACGTTCAGGACGTGCTCTACGGTCTTGATGTCCTGCTCTTCGAGGTAGGCAAGCTGCCTGTCGTTCACCGGCTGCCCGTCGCCGAAGCGAAGCCCGACGTGGCTGAGGTCCGCACCCGCAATCAGGCAGACTGATTCTGTACGCTTCGACACCGCGGCTTTGAGCGCTTCAAGGAGCGCGGCCACATCCGGGTTGTCGCCGGGCCGCGCCAGCTTCTTCTGCTGGCGGTGGAACGCGCCACACAGGATGGGCACGATTTTGATTTCGCGGCGCCGGCCGAAGAGGTGCTGCAGGAAGACGGCCTGGAACTCTATCGAGTGCTCGCTTCGGTGCGAGAACTCGTCCTCGGTAAGCCACGGGCAGTGTTCGAGCAGCTCTTCGCCGAACTCCCGGTCGTTTGGAACTGTGCCAAGCGGGGTCTCGAAACCTTTCAGCGTCAGGCAGAAGGGCTTTTTCATCTCGCAGTGGGCGGTGCCCAGCACTACATAGGTTTCGGCCCGGCTGTTTTCGGCAAGCTCGGCGTAGCCGAGTCCGTAACACGGGCCGCCGCGCTCGAAGTCGATGTGGGGGACAATCAGCCCGCGGATGGTGTTTGCCTCGCTGTCCCAGTCAATCCGGCGCACGCCCTCTTCGGACTTGAACAGCCCAGCAAGCATTTTCAGCAGGTCGGCTTCCTTGTCGGGGTACGCCTGTCCCGCGTGCGAAGCGGGCCGCGTGGGGGATTCGAGGAACTTCTTTATCGTCTCGTCCCTTAGCGCCGCGTAGCGCTCGTTGTCCAGGAAGTGGCAGGAGTCGAGCCGCTCAAGCAGATCTTCTATCTTTTCCGTGTAGAGCAGCTCGCCGAACTGGCGCATGAACTGCGCCTGCACGTCGCGCACATCGCGGGTGCCGTCGAGCAGGCTGATTATGTAGAAGGCGTGCTGCGAGACCCGCAGGATGGCGGGCGTGAAGCCGAAGGGGTCCCGCAGGATTATTATGCGTTCCTGCCCCGTATCCACCGGCAGCGCCTCTATCTGCCTGATTTTTGGCTTTTCTTCCATGGAAACTTTATTATACCCGAACAGGCGTGGACATTCAAAATGTTCTTTGCAGCTCAAAAGGCGTCATGGTTCGCTAACCTTTGTCAAGGCGCTAAAGCGTCAGACCCTCGAACAGCCAGTGGGTGCTCCGTTGCAGGCTGTTTTTCATATCGAGGACGTATTCGGGCCTCCGCTCATCCCTGTAGCGGGGCATGCCGCCGACCCAGACGTAGTTTACGAGCTCGTGAAACCGTTCCGGAGAGAAGCGGTACTCGCCTACGGAGACTTCGCGCTTCGCGGAGTCGGCGACAAATGGGATTTGTGTCCGGACTGCATAGTTCTCAATCATCTCCCGGAAAATCGCCTGGGTTTTGTGACCTTCCAGTTTCTGCTTGAAGTCCTCCTGGCGCAACGGGAAGGGGTAGCGCCTGTACGTTTCGCCAATGAAGCCGGTGAAGCGCACCGCGTGAATTGCGCCCATCAAGTCGCCTGCGTCTTCGGGTTTTGCAATGTGGTAGACATCCCATGACGTTTCGTAATTTGCTTGAGGGTCGGCCGCGGCGGCTTCTCGAAACGTACCTGCAGAACTCCGTGGCGAAGAAGAAGTACTTTTCGAGAAGCAACATGTCGGAATCGATGTTGAAAAAACCGAACGCGATTCTCCCGTGGCTTTTCGACTCGAACGCCAGAGGCATTAGATTCCAATCCTGCAAAACAGTTACGAAGCGGAGGCATTCTACCGTGGAACGCGTACAAACGCAAGACCGGCGTCGTCCCAATGCCACGATACCGGGCATCTGCGTGACTGTGACCATTTCGGAGAGGATAAGTAACCCAAGCAGCGCGGCGAAGAGTTTCGAGACATTTGTGGCACACCGCCTACCCGCTGTTGTATAATTACCTGTCATAATCTCATACGCCTGCAGGAGGTAACTGATGAAGCTTCACTGGGGAAATTCTCTTGTAATACCTGTTCTTCTTCTCCTGACATCCTGCGAGCCCGCCATAAGAGAAACTGACTCTGTAACAGTCTTCGCTGATACGGTGCTCATCGGTGGGAATATCATCACCATGGATGCCGGCAATCCCCGCGCGCAGGCACTTGCGATAAAAGGCGACAAAATCCTGCTTGTGGGAACAGACCCGGAAGTCAGGAAGAAGCGGGGAAAGAACACGAAGGTCATAAAGCTCAACGGAAAAACAGTTGTGCCCGGCATGATTGATGCGCACTGCCACGTCCTGAGCTACGGAAACAGCCTGAGGAGCTTGAACCTTGTCGGGACAAAGAGCCTTGACGAGATTCTCAACATGGTGAAGGAGAAGTCGAAGCAGTGCGACCCCGGGGAATGGATACTCGGCAGGGGGTGGGACCAGAACGACTGGGATGAGAAGAAGTTCCCGGCAAATGACAAACTGAACGAAGTCAGCCCCTACAACCCGGTGTGCCTTACAAGAATATGCGGTCATGCCGTATTTGTGAACAAGAAGGCATTTAGCCTCGCGAGGGTCACGAAAAACACGCCGGACGTACCGGGAGGGAAAATCATAAGAGACTCGAAGACTGGTGAGCCTACGGGGGTTCTGGTCGATAACGCGATAGGCTTGGTGACACTGGTTGTGCCTGGTTTGACATTTCGCCAGAAGAGGGAGTGCATTGAGCTTGCCATCAGGGACTGCCTGAAGGCCGGGCTCACAGGTGTCCACGATGCAAACACGGGAGGAGACGAGATAAGAATATACAAGGAGCTTGCGAAGAAGGGCAATCTGGGCTTGAGAGTATATGTCATGATAAGCGCCGGGAGCAGTTACTGGCTGGAAAACAGGCCGGAGACCGGTCTCGAAGGTGGCTTTCTTACACTCAGGGCTGTCAAGCTCTTTTCTGACGGTGCGCTGGGCTCCCGGGGTGCGGCTCTGCTGGAACCGTACAGTGATGAACAGGGGAACTCAGGGCTGCTTCTCATGGAAGAAGGGGAAATCTGCAAAACGGCCTGCGAGGCTTTGAAGAGGGGTTTTCAGGTGTGCACGCACGCAATCGGGGACAAGGCAAACAGGACAGTGCTCAACGGATACGAGGCAGCTCTGAAAGCCATGCCGGTGAAAGACTACAGGCTCAGGATAGAACACGCGCAGGTCCTGGCGCCTGAAGACATACCGAGGTTCAGTAAGCTTGGCGTCATTCCTTCGATGCAGCCCACGCACTGCACATCTGATATGTACTGGGCAACTGACAGGCTCGGTACTGAGAGAGTCAAGGGCGCGTACGCGTGGCGCTCACTCCTGGATACCGGCGTGAGGATACCCGGCGGCTCGGATTTCCCGGTGGAGTCAAACAAGCCGCTGTGGGGGATATATGCAGCCGTAACGAGGCGGGACCACAAAGGATTCCCGCAGGGCGGGTGGCATCCGAAGCAGAGGATGACTTTTACCGAAGCGCTACGCAGCTTCACAATCGATGCAGCGTACGCGGCGTTCGAGGAGGACATCAAGGGGTCTCTGGAGATTGGCAAGCTCGCGGACATGGTGGTGCTTTCCAAGGACATTTCAAAAGTTGCGCCAAAGGAGATTCTAAAGACAGAGATAGAGATGACTATAGTGGGTGGGAGGATAGTCTACAGAAGAAAGGAGTGAAAAAAGAAAGGCCGGGCTCAGTCTCAAGACAGGACCCGGCGTTTTTTCGCGCTTCCTACTTCTTTTTCTTCTTTGCGCAACCCTTTTTGGCGGGTTTCTTCTTCGCAGGTTTCTTCTTGCACCCCTTCTTGCCACAGGTCATGCAATACCTCCTTTCTTTAGCAGTCGTCGCTGCAAACCGCGAGCGGGAACTGCCCGTTGCGATGAAGTCATATACATAACCGTCATAGTCAGGATTGCAAACGAAACTTCTGATTTTCCTGGAAATCACCCTTGGGGTGCGCAGCTCTTTTTTGTTGAAACCTGCCTGCTTCCTGTGAAGAATGAAGAGGGCTGGCTGCTCCAGCCTGCAAGGTGATTCTCAAGAAGGAGAGCAGACGTGAAGAGTTCGAGTCTTGTTCTGGGTGTCTTTGTGATGATTGGCATTGTTGCTGGTGCGTTTGTCATAGCGCTTGCCGGCAGAAGGGATTCGGGGAATCTCGAATCCGAGCTGCAGACTGCCAGCACCAAGATTGATGTCCTGCTGGGCAGAGTCAACCAGCTTGACGGGGAAGTATCGAGACTCAACCAGCAGTTGAACTCCAGCCAACTCCTGGCCGAGAACAACGCTCAGAGGATCGCCGAAGTGTCGAAGAGCCTGTCTTCCCTTGCCAGGCCGGACAAGTTGGCGCACACCGGGCCGCAACCCGGTCTCGGTGCAGGTTCGAAGGCCGACCCGGGAAGCGGACTTCCCGCCGGCAGCCCGGCTATCGAGACGCTCAAAGAGGAGGTCAAGAAGGAACTGAAGGAGGAGCGCAAGAAAGAGGAAGAGGAGCGCCGGCTCAAGATGGCCAGCCAGATGAAGGAGATGGAGACGAAGCGCTGGCAGAAGAAACTGGACGAAGAGTTTCCCAAGCTTGCGGAAAAGATAAACCTCAGCACCACTCAGGAATTCGCTATAAAGGAAATAGCCGAGGAGGCTTTCAAGAAGATAATGGCTCTCTGGGAAGAGGCCATGAGCAAGCCTGAAGACGAGGTGGACTGGGCAGGCTTTCAGGAGAAGATGGAAAAAATCTACAAAGATGCCGAAACTCAGGTGACCGAGATGGTCAGCAAGGAACAGGCGGAAGCGCTTGAGAAATTCTTCGAAGAGAGATAGCGCTCATGCCGCACGGCCCTGAAAACAGCAATCCCACAGTCGCATGGGGTCAAGCCAGCTCGTAGAGGCCGCTTCCGGAATATTTGAGCTTGCCCTGTTCGACCAGTTCTTCCCATATCTCCTTAGGGTACTGGTCCGGTGGTTTTATAGCCGCAATCCCGGAGCGCCTGCCACCGGTCATTGGGCTGCTGCTCCAGCCTGATTCATCATCAAGGCGCAGGATTTTCATGCGTTTCTTGAACGCCTTGAGTGCGACTTTGAGTTCCTCGCGGGTGAACCGTTCATTCTCAGGCATTGCCTGTCTCCGGTTTGTGTAGAGCTCTGGAAAATCGCAAAGCACGACTTTTCAGATGCTCACAGTTCTAAAAGAGAATCCGGGTCCCGCTGCTATTTAAGGCCCGGTATTTTCTCTTTGATATTTCTACTTCTTCTTTTTCGCAGCTTTCTTCTTCGCAGGCTTCTTTATAGCCTTCTTCGCGGGCTTCTTTGCTGCCCTCCTGGCCATCAGCCCCCCTCCTTATGCATAGAGGACTCTACTACAAGCTGCGGGTCGGACCTGTTCCTCCCCGACATGTAGTACATATTCGTTTGTTTTCCATAGTGCAAGAAAAACAACAGGCTTTTCCGAAAAAACACAAATTTTTTCTAATGCCCGATACAGGCCTGAGGATGCAATACAAGCCTACGACTTATGCCTGGCCCGCTTTTGTTCATACATGGACTTGTCCGCCCGGTCCAGGAGGTCTTCCACGGAGCATGGTATCTCGGGGTCGTAATGCGCAATACCCATGCTTACCGAGAGATTAAATTTGTGCTTTCCCTGCGCGTTGACAACTCTGAGGTTTTCATTCAGGCGAATATCGAAAGTACCTGCGCCAATTTCAGGACTTTCGACTGCCATGACTACAAACTCATCGCCGCCAATGCGTGCAATAATATCTGATTCTCTGAAAGTATCCCTTAAAACGTCTGCAGCCTGCTTCAGTGCGGAGTCGCCTTCGCCGTGGCCCAGCAAGTCGTTAATTTTCTTCATGTCATCAAGGTCGAAGTAGAAAAGGGAGACATCTCTTTTCGTGCGGTTTGCAATCTTGAGCTGCTGCTGGGCAAGGGCAAAAAAACCCCGCCGGTTATACAAGCCTGTCAGTTCGTCCGCCAGTGACAGGCTGCGCACTTCTTCCATGAGTGTTTCGAGTTCATTGTTTGTTCTTTCGAGCTCGGCGGCATAGTGTGCCAGCCTTTCTTCCGCCTGCTTGCGCTCCGTGATGTCGAAAGCGATACCAATGAGCCCGGTTATTGTGCCTTCCCTGTTGCGCACAGGGGTGACCGTAACAGCCGTGTGGAGCACACGTCCATCCCTGAGCCGGACCGGTTCCTCTTTTTTTATGGTCAGTCCTTTTTCCATAACTTCCCTGTCTTCAGCTTCAAATCGCGCAGCGACTCCGGGGGCATAGAAGTCCCTGTCCCGCATGCCGACTGGGTCTTCAACGCCTTCAGGCAGCATCTCGTGATATGCGCGGTTGACAGCCGTGTACCTCATGTTGGCATCTTTGAGGAAAATAAAGGCGGGAACATTCTCAAGCAGCGCTTGCTGTCTGTGATAAAGCCTGTTTTTTTCCCGCTCCGCTCTTTTTCGCTTGTCGATATTGCGCGTGATTCCAAGGAACCCGACAGGCCTGCCATCCTTGTCAGGCAGGGGAGCCAGCTTTATCTCGGCCCACAGCGGGGGGCCGTCCTTGCATTTGAGCCGCACCTCCAGAGTCCGCGACCTGTAACCGCGCGCCTTGTGGCTCCTTCCGAGGGCAAGCTCCTCTTTGAAGATTTCCCTGACCGCCTCGCAGGAATCCGGCATGAATATCTCCTCAGGCGTTTGAGACATCGCTTCCTCGGCGGTGTAACCTCGCACATGCTTGACGGAGGGGCTGATGAAGGTGTAATGCATCTTCGCATCCGTGGTCCAGATGACGTCGCTCACGTTCTCGGCAAGCAGGCTGTACATGTCTTCACTTTCCTGAAGCGCTCTTTCAACCTGCACATGCTGTGCCTTCTGCGCTTTCATCTCACTGATTCGCCTGCGCAGCGCTTGTATCTCCTCGATGAGCTCGGCCTTTTTCATTTTTCCGTAGTCCACAGTTCATCTCCATGAAAAGCGCAATTTTCACATATCCACTTTAGGCGCCGCTCTCTCGAATTCCTTTATCTGGAAGAACTCCGCCTCCTTGAAATTGAACATTGAGGCGAGTATGGAAGACGGGAACATCTGCACGCGGTTGTTGAACTCGCGGACATTGCCGTTGTAGAATCGCCTTGCAGCCTGGATTCTGTCCTCGGTGTTCACAAGCTCATCCTGGAGTTCGAGGAAGTTGCGGCTCGCCTTGAGCTCGGGGTAGTTCTCGGCGACGGCGAACAGGCTCTTCAGGGAGCCTATAAGCTCATTCTCCGCCACGGCCTGGCTGTCCGGGCTGCCGGTCGAGTAGACGGCGCGGCTGCGTGCCTCAGTCACTCTTTCGAGAACCTCCTTCTCGTGCGTCGCGTAACCTTTGACTGTCTGGACGAGGTTAGGTATCAAGTCGTATCTTCGCTTGAGCTCCGTATCGACGTCGGACCAGGACTCCTTCACGTGGTTTCGAAGCCGGACAAGGGAGTTGTACACAAGCGCGACGACGAGAAATACGAAGAAAAGGATAGCCGCCGGGATTAGAAGCACTGCTGGGTCCACTTCAAGCTTCCTTTCCTGCAAAAAGTCAGTACTCACCTGCAAACAGGCGCTCGGGTATCAATTCAACAAACCTCATACCGAGGTTCAGCAGCCCCGGCCAGTATCTCGGAGACAGTCGCCTGTCGTGATGGACAAGCACCGCGCTGTCCCCCATCTCAATGTAGACGGTGCCCACATCGAGCAGAAACACCATCATCCTCGGATGAATGACATCATAGGCGAAGCGCCTGTCTTTGCTCTTCACGTAGTATTTCTTGCTGAACTCGACCGACTCGAAGTCGATGTCGTTGAACCCCACAAGACTCGCGAACTTGTCGAAGAAGCCTTCAGGCCTGATAATCACATACGGAAACCCGCAGCTCACCGGGACTTCCAGGATGCACACACTCCTGTTGTGCGTTGTGCGGTTCTTGCCTGAGCCTGTGCAGTACTTGTAGTCGAAGAGCTTGACGTCAATCTCGTTGTCCCGCCCCGCTATGAGGTTGCAGGACCGGCGGCTGTCCCCGCGCCCGAACAGCTCGAAGAACCTGTACTGGTCCTCGAAGTCGAAAGACCCTCCCGGATAGAACCTGAAGCCCAGTCGATTCGCAACTGCCGCGAGCTCCTTGCGCCTCTTCGCAGCGAGATAGAAACCCAGTATTATTATCCCGACCACAAAAACGCCGAACAACAGGAACAAGAAGACTGGTGCAGCTTCCATGTCGAGTAAGAATCCTTCCCAATACACTCCTTGTGACGTTGCGGGCACCTTACAGGCAAACCGCTGCTCGAATATGATAGCACTCTTGCGACGCATTCACAAGAAGCTGGGGCAGAGAAAAAGGCGGTGTGGCAGGCAAATCAGCAGGGGGCCTTTCGGCCCCCTGCCCGTTTTTATGGCTTAAGCGTAGTATCTCAGTGTGTCTGCGAATAGACTATGATGTTCACGCCCAGCTTCAGCGCATCCTCGGGCTCCATCCCCTTCGTGAACGGATGCTCCTCCTTCTCCCACCCGTTACCAAGAGAGTACGGACAG
>DAOVDS010000043.1 GCA_030669415.1 bacterium | reverse complement strand
ATTCTAATTCAGAGACGCAATTTAGGCAAACAAATTCAAACAATTCAGCGCCGCCGCGGGCGGGCAACCGCGACATTTTTGTAGGTGGATTCTGAAGCCCCGCCTTTCAAGGCGGGGGCCTGTCACCGAAAACCCCCGGGCTGAAGCCCGGGGCTTCGCAAGTTTAAGGCCCCTGTGACCCCGCGCGCAGAGATTACCAACAATACTGTCGCGGACACGTGAGTCCCCGCGGGCGGGCGCGGCCTGATTTTGGTTGAAAATCGCGGGGTTTTGTGTTAGGCTTCAGGCTGGAGTTTAGGCGGTTCAGTGCCTGGAGGAAATAATGCGAATATCAGCTTACGTGCTTGCGGCCGGCGCAGTCCTGGTGCTTGCCAGTTGCGTGACAACAACAGAAACCACCCGGCTCGCAGGAGAGACGGAAATAAAGGAAGGTCCCGCGCGAGTGGTGAATGCGCAAGACCTGCACGAAGATGGCGGGCTGACAAGCAAGCAGGTCGAGCCGGAGCAGCCGGCGGTCCCTCCTGAGAGAGAGGCGGGAAGCATTGCGCTCACGCCCCCGGTCAGGCCGGGCTCAGGCATTCTGGCTCACCCGTCGGCCACGGTGGCGGATGAAGCGGCTGCAAGGGCGCGGGAGAAAGAGGCGCCCCTGTTTGAGGCCAGGAGAAAGGCGGAAGATGTTGACCAGGAGAAGGCCCAGGCACTGCTGCGCGAGATGAAGGAGAGGATAGAGAAAGAGCAAGAGGAGCGTGCCAGAAGAGTGGAGCAACTGCCTTCTCAGGTACAGGGTGCTTCTGTCTCGAAAGAGAACAGAGAGAAAGCACAGAAGAAGTTCGAGCAGGGGGAGAAGTTCTATTCGCAGAAGAAGCACAGGGAGGCGGTTACAGCCTACCGGGAAGTTCTCGAACTCGTGCCCATGCACAAGGAGGCCCGCGAGAGGCTGACCCAGTGCTACGCCGACATGGAGGCAGAAGGGAAGCGGGCCAGGATACTCAGGAAGCCGGGCTCGGCGCAGGAAGTGCTGCTTCTGGAGCAGAAGTTCTCTTCGGCGATTCGGCTCTACGACGAGGGCAGCAGGGACGAGGCTTTCAAGAAGTTCAAGGAAGTGGTTGAGATGATTGAGTGGTCAACCACCAGGATAGACACCAAGAACATACTTGGCAAGGCGCGCGAGTATATTGACAGGATAAACATCGAGAACGAGCTCGCGCGCAAGTCTGGCGCCAAGAAGGACAGGCCGCAGGAGAAGAAACCGCAGGAAGAGAAGAAGGCGCCCGAGCAGCCTGAAGAACCGAAGAAGCCTGAGCCCGGCGATGTGGCGCCATATTAGTCCCGGCCTGTTACAAGGAAAAACTCCATGCCTCTGAGAACCCACACCTGCGGCGAGCTTACCGGCGAATCGGAAGGCCTGAAGGTCACGCTCTGCGGCTGGGTCGAGAACAGGCGCGACCACGGCGGCGTGCTTTTTGTCGACCTCAGGGACCGCTACGGGCGCACGCAGGTTCTTTTCAATCCCAGAGACGAGCAGGCTCTGTATGAACAGGCCTGCGGGCTCGGCGGTGAGACAGTCGTCAAGATTGAAGGCACTGTACGCAGGCGGCCCGAAGGCATGGCCAACCCTGAGCTCCCCACAGGCGAGATTGAGGTGCACTGTGAGACGCTTGCGGTGCTGAGCAAGGCTGATACGCCGCCTTTCGAGCCTGCCCAGGCCGACTCGGTCAGCGACCTCAAGCGCATGAAGTACCGCTACATCGACATGCGCCGGGCGCGTGTTATGAATAACCTGATACTGCGTCACCGCATCTTCAAGGAGATTCGCGACTACTTCGACGAGAAGGGCTTTATCGAGGTCGAGACGCCGTTCTTGACCAAGTCCACGCCGGAAGGTGCCAGAGACTACCTCGTGCCGAGCCGTACCTATCCCGGCAGGTTCTACGCCCTGCCCCAGTCGCCGCAGATGTTCAAGCAGCTTCTCATGGTGGGCGGGCTGGACAGGTACTTCCAGATAGTCAGGTGCTTCCGGGATGAGGACCTGCGCGCGGACCGCCAGCCGGAGTTTACCCAGCTTGACCTGGAGATGTCGTTCGTCAACGAGGAGGACATCCACGAGCTGCTCGAGGGGATGGTCGCCCGCTTCATGGAGAATGTCGTCGGCCGCCCGGTGACGCCACCGTTTCCGAGAATGCCCTACGCCGAGGCGCTCGACCGCTATGGCTCAGACAAGCCGGACACCCGGTTCGCCATGGAGCTTGTGGACCTGACCGATATTGGGGCTTCGTGCGAGTTCAAGGTCTTCAGCAGCGTCGCCGGGAGCGGCGGGCTCGTGCGCGGCATCTGCGCCCCCAGGCAATTCTCACGCAAGGAAATAGACAAGCTGACAGATTACGTCAAGGAGTTCGGCGCCAAGGGCCTTGTCTGGTTCAAGGTCGAAAAGGGCGAGCTTGCCTCGAGCACCGCAAAGTTCTTCACACCGGAACAGCTTGCTGAAATCAGGACACGCTACGATGCCAAAGATGGCGATACCATTTTTATCGTGGCTGACACTCGAAAAACCTGCCTCGCGGCACTCGGCGAGCTGAGGGTTCACCTCGGCGGGCTGCTGGGGCTTCGAGACAAGTCGAAGTACAACTACCTGTGGGTGGTCCAGCCGCCGCTGTTCGAGCCGAATGACGACGGCAGCCCGACGCCCACGCACCACCCGTTTACATCGCCCCATGCGGATGACCTTGACATGCTCGAAGAGAAGCCGCTCGAAGTGCGCTCGCTGGCATACGACCTTGTCCTTAACGGCGTCGAGCTTGGCAGCGGCAGCGTGCGAATCCACGATTCGCAGGTCCAGAGCCGGGTCTTTTCCGTGCTCGGCATAGAGGAAAAAGAGGCTCAGGCGCGGTTCGGGTTTTTCCTCGAGGCCCTGCGCTACGGCACGCCGCCTCATGCCGGCTTCGCGATGGGTCTTGCCCGCCTCGTGGCGATACTGGCGGGCGAGGACAGCATACGCGAGGTGATTGCATTCCCCAAGACCACAAGCGCCGCCTGCCCGCTCACTGACAGCCCCTCGGAGGTTGACGAGGCACAGCTTGCCGAGTTGAAATTGCAACTGAAGAAAGATAGTTAGAAGCCCCGGACTTCAGTCCGGGGATGTTTAGCCGCGTGCTTCAGCGCGCGGGATGATGATACGCGTTATATGCAACACGGCCGAACATCACCATCCGACGGAGGTGTAAACATGTCAAGGAAATTGATCACTGCACTGATTGCGGCCGTCTTCGCACTTGCGGCGTTGGGAGCACTGCTCGCCCAGGGCCAGAAAAAAATCGAGGGCAGGAAAGTGCTCATGGTGATTGCCTCGAGCAACTTCAGGGATGAGGAGTATTCCATCCCGCGGGCGGCGCTGGAGAAGGAGGGGGCGAAGATAACTGTAGCCTCCTCGAAGCTGACTGAGTCCGTCGGCATGCTCAAGAAAGAGAAGGTCAAGCCCGACGCGCTCATAACCAAGGTCAGGGCGGATGACTTCGACGCGGTGGTCTTTATTGGCGGGCCCGGCGCGAAGGAGTACTTCAACAACAAGGCTGCGCTCAAGCTGGCCAAGGAAGCCTACGAGAAGAGGAAGGTCACGGCCGCCATCTGCATCGCCCCGTCAATACTGGCGCGTGCAGGGGTGCTCAAGGGCAAGAAGGCGACAGTCTTCGCCTCCGAGACCACAACCCTGCAGAAGGCGGGCGCAACCTACACCGGTGCGACCGTGGAGGTTGACGACAACATTATAACGGGAAACGGCCCCAACGCTTCAAAGCAGTTCGCCGATGCGCTGATAAAGGCGCTCTACGAGTTCAAGATACTCACCGGCAAGAAGGTGGTGCTGATAATCGCGCAGGAAGGGTTCCGGGATGAGGAGCTGACCACGCCCAAGAAGATACTCACCGAGGAAGGGGCCAAGGTGGTTGTCGCTTCGACCAGGAAGAGCATGTGCAAGGGCATGCTCGGGCTGAAAATCAAGCCGGATATGACTATAAGCAGGATAAAGGCGGAGAATTTCGACGCTGTCGTCTTCATAGGCGGCGTGGGTGCCAAGAAGCTCTTCAACGACAGGAAGGCGCACTCCGTCGCCAAGAAAGCCGTGAGCAAGAAGAAAGTCCTCGGCGCAATCTGCGTAGCGCCCTCGATACTCGCAAACGCCGGGGTTCTCAAAGGCAAGAAAGCCACAGCCTTCAAGTCTGAAAAAGACAACCTGGAAAAGAAGGGTGCGAAGTTCAAAGATGAAGATGTCGTTTCCGACGGCAAGATTGTCACGGCAAACGGCCCCGAGGCGGCCGAGAAGTTCGCCAGGGAACTAATAAAGAAACTTCGCGAATAGAACAACACTGCCGAACATCACCATCCGACGGAGGTGTGAACGTGTCAAGGAAATTGGTCACTGCGCTGATTGCGGTTGTGGTTGCACTTGCGGCGTCGGGACTACTGCCCGCCCAGGACCAGAAAAAGCTCGAGGGCAGAAAAGTGCTTATAGTCATCTTCCCCGGCAAGTTCAGGGAGGGTGGTCACTTCCGAACCATCGAGGCATTAACATCGCAAGGGGCGAAGATAACTGTCGCTTCCACGAGGCTGGAGAAGTCGGTCGGCATGACAGCGCCGAGGGAGGTCATGCCGGATGTGCTCCTGAGCAAGGTCAAGGCCGCGGACTTCGACGCCATCATCTTTATCGGCGGCAAGGGCGCGATTGAGCACTACAACAACAGGGCTGCCCAGAACCTGGCCAGCGAGGCGGCCGAGAAGAAGAAAGTGCTCGGCGCCTTCTGCAACGCGCCCTGCATACTCGCAAACGCGGGGGTGCTCAAAGACAAGAAAGCCACCGCTTTCAAGTCCGAGAAAGACAACCTTGTTGCCAAAGGCGCCAAGTACCAGGAAAAGGACGTGGTCACGGATGGCAAAATCGTTACCGCCAACGGCCCCAAGGCGGCCAGGAAGTTCGCCCAGGAACTAATCAAGAAACTGCGGGAATGACCGGTCTGTTTAGCCGCGTGCTTCAGCGCGCGGGACGAATTTTCTTTTCCTCGGCGAGGGCGGTGGTGAAGTACGCGATAATAATCGTTTTTGCAGCCACGTTCGGCATTGCCATTGCCGCTGGTGTCGTCGCCGCAGGGGGCCACCGGGACATAGCTGAAAGGTACCTTGGCCCGATATTTCTCATGCTCTGGGGGATACTCTTTGCCGGCGCGATGCTCTGGGTTATCGCCACCAATACACCTGCCGGCATGATATTCTTTGGCGAGGTGTCAAGAGACAGAAAACCGCTGGCCTGGTACATACCCATTTTCGCTATTTTCGCCCTGGGTGTCGGCGTGTTCTTCTTGGGACTTGTTCTGCTGATAGGCGGACAAGGATTTTAACCTGTCCTCCCCCTGCGGCACGGAATTATTCCGCGCCGTAAACGACGCGGCTAAAAGTTATTTCCCCGACGGCGGGGCGTGGAAAATAATGTCCGACACTTCTGAGGGATATACCTCATCTTCATAGACTGGTTTGTCTTTGCCTCCGTCGTCTTTGCCGTTGTAGCCCGTGCTGTAGAGGTAGAAGTCATCCCCCTCGCGGCGATAAATCAGGTTCTTACCCGAAAACGGGTCAGTCAGAATCTCCTTTGGCACGAGCGCCCCAAGATCATCCAGGTTCCCCGGCAGCACACCATTTTTCGCTTCATACAACCGAATCGCAGTCAGAAGTACGGTTGCCCGAAAGAGAGTCTCCGTTTCAGACAGGACTTTTATTGACTCCTGGATGTTTGGCATAAGCTTCTCTACGAAGTCAAACAAGCCCCAGTCTTCGGTCAAGCCGATTTTTCCGGAGAACACCGACCAGTCCCTGAACTCTGCCGGGAGCCCGTGATATTTCTGAGGTTCTATGGCAGCACATATCTCGCGATACTTCTTGTACTTGTCCACGTCCTGGGTATAGTCACGAACCCATCTCGGGAAGAGAGGGCGCGCGCCGCCTGTGGCATCAAAAACGTCGGACCGGATCCCTTTTCCCGTCAGGAAGTCCGCCATCATCATGGCAAACGCGTAGTACTCGGTTTCGTACACCGCAGATGCTTCTATAGGCACCTTATGCTCTGACAGCAGCACTTCGAGCGTTGTTGACAAATCAGCAGCCACCAGTGATTTTTCGCAGACCGCTTGCATAAGGCAGTCCAGAGACCTGTTGATTATGGCGACATGAATCATGCGGCTTATCAGCAATCGTTCACGGGCAAGCGTGCTTCCGAGATGGACAGCTTTCAGATACTGTCGCAATGCCTCGCTGTGCTGTCCACGGAGTCGTGCCAAATCTCCTTTGAAGCAGAGCATGTACCCCGCCCGTTTCAGCAGCAGCAGACTTGGATAGGCAGCGGCATATCCCTTTTCGTAGTCTGTGGTATAAGCCCACTTCTCGTATGCAAGCCCCTTTTCGATAAGGTCCAGAGCCTGCTGATTCTCCGTAAGCCACTGCTCGAATGCGGCAGCGTCTGACTCACTCTCGATGTAGAGCAGGCGCTGAAGCGATTCGGGAAGCTCACCGAGCTTTTGGCATCCCCGCTTTATGATAAGCGCGCCGTTTTCGGATTCGGGGATTTTGGGGATGGAGGCGAGCCATGCGTCAGCTTCTTTTCGCAGCTCTTCGCCCAGTTTGACATTCGAGTGGTAGCGCAGGTACAGAGGGGTGATAATGATAAGGACAACTGCGAGAATGATGGCGAGGATGATTTTGGATTTCTTTTTCATGGCACAAGTCCCAAACGAAGCCGTGCATGGCGCGGCGACCCCCGGACTGAAGTCCGGGGCTTCCCAAATCCCGCGGCTTTCATTTATTCGGTGGCGAGGTGGTCTATGTTTTCGTCGGGTCCGACGAGGACGAGGATGTCTCCTTCCTGGATTACAGTGTCAGCGCCGGGCATGTCGTTTATCTTCTCTTCGTAGCCGTTCTCGTTGTCAGCCGAAATGCGCTTCTTGATTGCTACGAGTGTCACGCCGAATTTCTTTCGCAGGTTTATATCGCCGAGCGACTCGCCGTGGAAGCGCTTCGGGGCCTGGAGCTCGACCAGGCTGTGCCCTTCGGCAAGCTCGAGGTGGGCGAGTATGTTGGGCCTTGTGAGGCGCTGGGCGAGGCGCTGGGCGGTCTCCTCCTCAGGCATGATGACTTCGTCCGCGCCTATGAGGTTGAGGATTTTGGCCTGGATGGGGGTCCTGGCGCGGGTAATGACTTTCTTTATGCCGATTTTCTTGGCAAGCACGACAGTGAGCTGGTTGGCCTCGAAATCCTCGCCTATGCCGACTATCACGGCATCGACCTTGTCGATGCCCTGGGAGATGAGGGCTGTCTCGTCGGTGGAGTCCATGCGCACGGCGACGGTCACCTGGTCTTTTATGCTGTCAACGAGGTTGGGGTTCAAATCTACCGCAATCACTTCCGCGCCGTCCGCGGCGAGCTTTTCCGCAAGCATTCTCCCGAACCTGCCAAGGCCGATTACTGCGTAAGATGCCATCTAATCCTCCCGGCGCTTTGCCGCACCATAAATGGCGCGGCCAAACACCCCCGGGCTGAAGCCCGGGGCTTCCGAAACACCCGCGGGCTGAAGCCCGCGGCTTGATTTATCCAATCATAATGCCTTCTTCCGGATACTCGTACCTCTTGGCGATTTCCTGCCTGCTCATGGCAAGCATGAGCGTCAGCGGCCCGATTCTGCCTACGAACATGGTCACAATGATAGTAATCTTGCCGGCAACCGAGAGGCTGCCTGTTATCCCGGTGCTCAGCCCAACCGTGCCGAAGGCGCTCACCACCTCGAAGAGCACGCTTATGAAGTTAGCACCTTCTTCAGTTATGGTCAATAGCATGGTTGAAATAAGCACCACGCTCAGCGCCACAATCACGACAACGAACCCGTTGGAGATGACGCGCTGCGGGATTGTCCTCTTGAAGACCTCGATGTTGTTCCTGTTGCGCAGGCGCGCGATAATGACAAAGACAAGCATGGCGAATGTGGCGGTCTTGATGCCGCCTCCGGTGGAGCCGGGTGAGGCGCCTATGAACATCAGGATTATCACCAGCAGTTGGGTTGCGGGGGCCAGCCCTTTGGTGATAAGCTCAGGGTCACTATTATGCGGCGAGGATTCCGATTTTTCAAACCGGGGACCTATGTCAACAGTGTTGAAGCCGGCGGTCCTGGCAGTGACAGACTGGAAAAACGATGCAGTCAGTTTCTCCCCGGGTCCCAACTTGACTTTACTGCTGTCATAACCGAAGTTCCTGGGGGCCTCGATTAAATAGACACAAAATGTACCTGCCGCCAGAAGGATGATAGTGGTGATTATGACGACCTTCGTGTGAACGCCGAACTGGCCGAGTTTCGCCAGCCCGGTCTCTTTCGAGGCGAAGGTGAACCTCTTTTTCCTCCTGAATCTCGCGCGCAGGAAACTGAGTATGTTGTAGTTGACGACGAACCCGAGCCCGCCTATGACAATGAGAGCCGCGGCGACGATGTTGAGCGGTATGTGGGTACGGGCAGTCATGAAGCTTGTTGAAAAAAGGGAAAAACCGCTGTTACAGAAAGCGCTTATGGAGTGGAAGACGCTGAACCAGACCTTGGCTCCGAGGGAGTACCCCGGGGGGAATGGGAAGGTGAAGTACAGCGCAAAGGCGCCTGCGGCTTCCACGACAAAGGTCATGGTCAGGATGAATACAATCACGTGGCGCAGCCCGAAGCGGTGCTCGAGGCTGAGGGTATCTTTTATGAGCATCTCCTGCTTCAGGCCCAGCCCGCGTCCGAGAGCCATGCTGAAGAATGCCATGAAGGTCATCAGGCCCAATCCCCCCACCTGGATGAGGCAAAGCAGCACAGCCTGCCCAAACGGCGAGAAGTAGCGGCCTGTGTCAACCACGATAAGCCCGGTGACGCATGTCGCGCTGGTCGCGGTAAAGAGCGCGTCAACCGCCTTCATGTCTCCGGAGACTGTGGACTTGGGCAGCATAAACAGCAGCAGGCCGATGATGATGATGGCCAGAAATGAGAACGCCACTGTCAGGGGGGTGTTTGTCCTGACACGCGCAAGCACGGTCACGAGGACGCGGTAAGGATAAACAATCATGGCAAACAGCTTCACCCCGATGAGCGGGTACTCGTAAGACCTCTCCGTACTCGTCAGGATGAAAAGCACCAGGATAATCGAGAGAAGCATCTCGACGAAGTTGCGTTTCAGGTAGCTTCCCGCGTCGCGTGAGAGCAGCGGCGTGAGGACATTCTTTCCAAGGAAAACAGCGATAATGAAGTAGTCGAGCAGGCCGATAATACTCTTCTCGCCCGCGCTAATCGGCACTCCGTACTGGGTCGAGCCGAACTCCCAGAGCAGCGCAAGCCCGCACACGAAGGCAAGCACGAGTTTCACCGAGCCGAGGACACGGTTGCCCAGGTCCCTGTATTGTATTCGCAGGTCTTCAAGAGCCATTGACACGTCCAGATCGCGGAGCCCGGGTTCACAGCGCCCTGCCCCTCACCGCCCGGCCTAACCAGGTACACTGAAAGCAGTTTCGCGCAGTGGGGCGCAGTATCTGTGAGGCAGATACTAACAGGAAAACCGGCGCTGTGCAAGGTAAAACCGCGTCCCTGCCCAAAGGCGCACCAGGAAACGAGGCGACATTTTTGCGCATACTTTGGCTTGACTGTTTGCGACGCAGGCACTATAATTTGGAATTCAGCGCACCCGGTTTCGGGATGCAACCAGTTCGGCATTTTCAATTTGCAGAGGCGCCTACAATGCAAAAAGTGAAATGCAGCAAATGCGGCTATCTCAATCCTGTTGATGAGCTTGTCTGCGGCATGTGCGGCGAGGTTTTCAAGAAGGAGAAGATACAGCCTGGCGGCAAGAAGGTCGTGGAAGCTGTTCCACCAGACGCCGCAGGCACGCCCAAGCCTGCCAAGCCCCCGAAGGTCGCCAAGACAGAGAAGAAAGACAAAGTGAAGAAGGCCACCAAGGCCAAGGAGAAGCCCAAGCCTGCCCCCCAATCCGAGACCAAGGAAGAACCTGCGGCCTTGAGGCGAGATGTCAAGCCTGCAAAGCAGGCCGGGCCTTCCAGCATGAGCCCTGAAGAGTTAAAGACCATGGTCGAAGCCAAGATAGACCTGGCACTGCCGGACTTCCTGCAGTCCGAGGCAGTTATGAACGTCGTGCGCGAGGCGGCGGGAAAAATGCCCATCCCCGAGGGCGGGGGAGGCGCTGCCATCTCCGGGGAGGAACTCGAGAAGAAGATAGGCGAGGTGCTCGCCAAAAGCGCCGGGAGAAAGGGTGCTCCCGGCGGGCTTACCATGGAAGCTGTCGAGCTGAAAGTCAACGCTATGCTCGCAGGCATGAGAGAAAAACTGGTAAACTTTCCCGAAGGTGAACCGCCGGCCACGCTCACGGATGTCAAGAAGTTCCTCGAAGAGCAAGGTACGCGCGAACTGCCGGCCGCGCCTGTCGATGAAGGGAAGATAGCCGCCCTCATAGAAGCGAAAGTCGCTGAGGCCAGGCCCACCGCAGCGGGGGGCACCGCTGACCCCGAGGCTGTGAAGCAGCAGATAGAGGATACACTCGGCGAGAAGCTCGGCAGCAACGAGTTCGCGCTCCTGATAATGGAGATTTCCAGGGATGTAATCACGCACATGCCTGAAGTGCGCAAGGAAGGCGGCGAAGGCGCTGCCGCGCCGGCAAGTGACGAAGCTATCACAGCGCGAGTAAACGAGCTTGTGCCGGACATTCTGGCTGGTGACGATTTCCGTGACCACGTCGCAAAGGCGGTAGAGCAGGTATCTGCCATGCCGCAGCTCAGCGCCAGAGATGTCGAGAGGATGATTAATACCCGCCTTGCCACCATGCCATCGGGTGGGACTGTCGATATGGAAGCTGTGAAAAGCCAGGTTGCAAGCATCGTAAAAGAGCTTGCCCCCTCCGGCGGCGGCGGCGGTGGAGTGACCTCGCAAGAGCTGGAGAAGCAGCTTGCAGAAAGCACGGAAGGGCTTCGTTCTGAAATCAAGTCGCTGGTCGCTTCTGAGTTGAAAGGCCAACTGGACACGGAGGAGCTGACCGCGAAGCTGCGCGAGCTTGCAGCGCAGGTGGCGTCCGAGTCAGCGCCCGGAGCGCCCGCGCTTGATGTCTCGGCTATAGATGACAAGCTGACGCAGCTTCGCGACGAGCTGGACAAGAAAACGACCGAATCCCTGGGCCCGATAGAGGAGAAGATTGCCGGCATAACTGGAGCCATTGATGAAAAGGTCTCAGCCTACTGGCAGGAGAAGCTGAGCTCCGACGAGATCGTGGTCAAGATAAGTGAAGTCGCCAGACAGATTGCCGAAGGAACTCTCGAAGCCCGGCCCGCGCTTACGAAAGAGGATATAAGCCGGCCGTGGGACGAGAAGTTCTCCTCTGAAGAAATCATGGAGAAGATTCGCGAAATCGCCAAGGCGGCGGTGGAAGAGCAGCCATCCCTCAAGAAAGAGGACATAAGCGAGGCCTGGGAAGAGAAGTTCGCCTCTGAAGGGACTATGCAGAAAATCCGCGAAATTGCTTCCGAAGAGGCGGCCAAGGCAGCGCCTGAAGCGCCTTCATTTGACATATCGGCGATAGATGACAAGCTGACGCAGCTTCGCGACGAGCTGGACAAGAAGACGGCCAATTCCCTGGGCCCGATAGAGGAGAAGGTCGCCGGCATAACTGGAGTTATTGATGAAAAAGTCTCAGCCTACTGGCAGGAGAAGCTGAGCTCCGACGAGATTGTGGCCAAGATAAGTGAAGTCGCCAAACAGATTGCCGAAGGGACTCTCGAAGCCCGGCCCGCGCTTACGAAAGAGGATATAAGCCGGCCGTGGGACGAGAAGTTCTCCTCCGAAGAGACTATGGAGAGAATCAGCGAGATCGCCAAGGCGGCGGCAGAGAAGGAGCTCTCCGAGCGCCCGGCCGTGTCTGCCGAGGAGGTCGAAACCAAGATTGGTGAAGCACTCAAGAGCAGTATCAAGGACATCCTGGCCTCTGAGGAGCTGTACGCCAAGATGGGAGAACTCGCAGGCTCCGCGGCCCAGACGGCTATCGAGTCCCGCCAGGTCCAGCTTGCGGAAGGTGTTGACAATCTTGTAACCCACGCCATAGGCGCAGCCCTGGACGAAACCTTCAAGTCCGACGAATTCAGCCAGGCAGTCAGGAAGCTCGCCGACGAGTCAGCAGCGGAAGCGCTGGCAGCCCAGCCCAGGCTTACCCCCGACGATGTCCGCGAGATTGCCGGCGGACAGTTCGACCGCTGGATTGAAACCTATTTCAGCTCACAGGATTTCAAGGACAAGGTTACTGAGAGTATCGGCAGCACCGCGATGGACCTGCTGCGCGACGCGCGCTCCGTGATACTCGAAGATGCCGAAATGCGCACGGGTGAGCAGATACAGGCCAGTCTCAACGTCCTGAAGTACGTTGACCCCGCTACCCTGTCAGAAGAGCTCGAGAGCCTTCAGGACACAACGACCGACAAGCTCACCGAGCTGGAAGAGAAGCTGTCCACAAGGACTGATGCGCTGTTTTCGAAGGTTGATGAAGCGATGTCTGAGATTGACAGCAAGGTTCAACAGGTCGCAGCGGCTTCCGAGCAGGGCGTCGGGCCTCTCAAGGAGCAAATTGACGAGCTTGGCGAGAGGTTGAACGACAAGCTCGCGCCGCTTTATGAGCAGTTCAAAGAGCTGACCGGCGAGATGGAGAAGCGTGTACCATCGCTGGAGAACGAGCTCGCCGCCTTTGTGAGAAATGCGGCAGGTTCCGCAGTCGCCATGGAACAGAAACTCCAGACCCTGGCAGGCCAGCTCACATCTCAGTCTGAAGAATTCAAGAAGAAGATCGAGAAGCTCTCTTCGGGCATCGAAGAGGCGCACTCAGCCGAGGATGTGAAGGAGGCCTTCGCCAAGCGACTCGAGGAAGTCAGAAGCAGTATCGATAGCCTGATAACTGAGAAACTCACCTCTTACGAAGACAAGTTCAAGGACCTTGCCACCAAGTTCGCCAGCATAACACCGACAGACCCGGATTCGATTGCCCAAATGATAGCCGACAAGGTCGGCGACCTGCCGCGCCAGGTGGAGGTCTTTCAGAAGCGCCTCGCCTCACTCGCGGAGGAATCGCTTTCGAAGGGAAGCAGCGGACTCGCCAAGGATGAAGTAGCCAAGATTGTGGAAGAGAGGCTCTCTTCCGTTGAAGGAGGGCTCGGCCAGAAGGAGATGGCCGCACTCGTCGTGACGCAGGTCGAGTCGCAACTGTCCAGTCTCCTCGAATCCGAGGAATTCAAGAAAGCCGTCCACGAGAACGTCACCGTGGGAATCGAGGGCGGTATCGACAAGGAGCAGTTCGAGCAGGCACTGCGCGCATTCGTCAAGCTCGAAATCCAGAGAGTCATCGAGTCAACAAAGGAAATGATGGCCAAGGTGCTCCAGTCCGACACCTTCACCGAGAAGGTGCGCTCGCTTGTAGCCTCCGCGGCAGGCGGCGGTGAGGGCGGCATCCCCGCGCTCGATTCCCCTGAGATGGGCAAGGTGGTGCTCGCAAATGTCAAGAAGGCGCTCGATACGAAGGAAGTAAACCTGAAAATTGCACAGAAGTTCCTCGAAGTGATGTCGTACGTCAAGTCGGAGGTGCCCAAGCTCGTTGCCGCAGCAATAAAGAAGCAGACATCTTGATTTTCACCCGTTCGGGCTTGACAACTGGAAAACACCGGCTATTATTGAAGCAAGCCGCGGGGTGGCGCAGCCACTTTATCAAGAGTCCCTGTGGGACAACCCGCGGATGTTTAGCCGCGTTGTTTACAACGCGTAATAGAAATCCAAGGGAGTTCCGCAATGGCACACAAAAAGGGACAGGGCTCAACGCGAAACGGGCGCGACTCGCTCCCCAAGAGCCGCGGCGTCAAGGCCTTCGGCAGCCAGTTCGTCAAGGCAGGCTCAATCATCGTGCGTCAGTGCGGGACGAAGTTCCACCCCGGCAAGAACGTCGGTGTGGGTTCTGACTACACGCTCTTTGCCAAGATTTCCGGCTACGTCACCTTCGAGAGCCGCCGAAGAGTCTCCGTCTACCCCGAACTCGTAACCGCCAACTAATGATCTCCGCCCCGTCCATGAAATGACAAGCCCCGGGTTTTACACCCGGGGGATTCTTTGCTTCCCAAAATACTCGCAATCCCGGTGCCACTTCTGTACCATACCGTCGTGTAATCTATGGCTCCAATCCGTTGAGGGATAATCATGAAAACACTGGTTGCCATCCTCGGCTTTCTTCTAATCTTCCTGGGCTGTGCAGCGGCGCCAAGAACCGCAGAATCTCGCACAAGAACCGTACCCAGCGAAGATTTAGTCAAAGCCGCGTGCAGCGGCAACCTGGCAGAAGTCAAGAAGCTTGTGGCAGAAGGCGCAGATGTCAACTCCAAAAGTTCGGAAGACCTCTACCCTTTGCATGCGGCTGTCCAGAAAGGCCACAGGCAAGTTGTGGAGTTTCTCATCGCGGCAGGCGCCGATGTTCACGCAGGCTGGGATGACACGCCGCTTCACGTGGCGGCGGAAAACGGACACTGCGGTATTGCAGAGATTCTCATTGCCAGCGGCGCCGATGCCAACTCGATGGCGAGCGAACACCAGTTAGTCCGCACGCCGCTTCATCTCGCCGCCGGTAACGGGCACACAGAGCTTGTCAGACTCCTCGCCGCCAAAGGCGCGGACCTCAACAGAAACGGTGAGCATTCCGGCGGAGTGTGGTACTGCCGCGCGGACGTCGGCAAGATGCCCCTACAGTGGGCCGCCATTGGCGGACACAAAGAAACTGCCGAACTGCTCATATCCCTGGGCGCCGAGGTTAATGGCAGGTGCTGGCGCCAGAGGACTGCCCTCCACTACGCGGCAGAAGAAGGATTCTCGCAGGTCGCGCAGCTTCTTATCAGCAAGGGCGCAGATGTTAACGAAAAAGACGGTCGAGGAAGGACGCCCCTCCACCTGACAGCGAGCAAAGAGGTTGCGGAAATCCTTGCTGCAAACGGCGCAGACATCAACGCCAAAGACAAGCAGGGACACACTCCGCTGCACGGCGCCGCTCACTACGGCCGAACCGAAATGGTCAAGTACCTCATCACCAAAGGCGCTGAACTTAATGCCAAGAACCATAACGGGCAAACCCCGCTCCACGAAGCTGCGGACAGAAGTCTCAGCCAGGTTGCCGGACTGCTGGTCGGCAAGGGCGCCGACGTGGATGCAAAAGACGGTGAGGGTATAGCGCCGCTTCACCTGGCGGCACAGAATGCGGATGCCGAGACTGTGGACCTTCTAATCAAAGGTGGCGCCGACCCGAAGATTCGAGACAAGAAAGGCCGGGCGCCGCTTCACTGGGTCAAGACAAGAGAGTACTACACAACCGCGGAGAAAATTCCGCGTGAACGTAAGACCGTTGAGCTGCTCGTATCTGCGGGCGCTGACATCAATGCAAAAGGAAGCAAGTTCGGCATGACGCCACTGCACCTTGCCGCGGGGAGAAATTGCTGCTATGTCACCAAAGCGCTCCTCGCCAACGGTGCAAATATCAATGCCAAGGACAAAGAGGGCTGCACACCTCTGCATATTGCAGCACTGTTCAGACAGGACGAAGCATCAGACCTCCTTGAGAGCAAAGATGCAGATGCTAATGCCAAAGATAACAGCGGACTTACCGCTTCGCAGTTGGCGGACAAGTATTACGGACACGAACTCCCTCTTGAGAAATCACTTGCCGCTCTCATAGATGCCATCGAGGAGGACAAACCGGAAGCAGTCAAGAAGCTGCTCTCTGAAGGTGCCGGCCCCAACGCCCGCAGTTCGAGCGGAATTACACCTCTTCACTGGGCAGCACAGAGAGGTTGTGAAGAAATCGTCAGCTTCCTGCTTGAGAAGGGGGCAGACCCTGACGCCAGAGATTGCCGGGGCTGGACCGCATCGCACTACGCGGCGCGGAGCGCCGACTCAGACGACGCTGACATGCTCAAGCTACTTGTGGCAAGGGGGGCTGACCTGTGCGTTGCGGACAGGCTGGGAGTGCGCCCGCTCGACATACTGATTGAGCATGTGAAAGAAGACAAGCACCCCTATCTGTACGAAGATGACCAGGACCTGGCACTGCTTGTTCCGGTACTGCGCAAGCACAGCACAAGGGCGCAGAGAGATGTGGCATCTCTCATAAATGCAGCGAAAGCGAACGACCTTGCGAAGGTGAAAAAACTATTTGCCGCAGGTGCAGATGTCAACATAAGGAACATTCTTGGCGAGACCCCGCTTTATGTGGCAGTAGACTTGAACCAGCAGGAAATGGTGGAATTCCTGGTAGGCAGAGGCGCCGATGTCAACGGGAAAGGATGGCTCGGACTCAGGCCTCTGCACCGCGCAGCCCGGTGCGGATTCACAGAAATGGTCAAGTTCCTGATTGACAAGGGCGCTAATGTCAATGGCACCGCAGCGGGCGGACGGACACCGCTTCACTATGCGAGCAATACGGAGATGGTCGAGATACTGCTGAGAAATGGCGCGAATGCCAACGCAAAAGCTCAGGATGGCACAACACCTGTACATAATGTATGCAGCAGGAAGGCGGCCAAGATGCTTGTGGAACGAGGCGCTGATGTAAGGGCGAGAGGCTGGTGGGATTGGACGCCTCTACATCTCGCCAAATCCAAGGAATTAGCCGAGTTCCTCATAGCGAAGGGCGCAGACGTGAACGCACGGGACAGGCATAGAGAAACACCGCTTCACGTGGCTGCGGAAAACGGCAATGAGGGGATTGTCAAACTCCTGCTTGCAAACGGCGCTGAAGCTGACCCGAGGGATAGAGCAAGGGAAACACCTCTCATGGAGGCGGCACATGAGGGGCGCAGAGGCGCCGCAGAAATCCTGATTGCCAAAGGGGCAGATGTCAATGCAAGAAACCTGCTCGGCGAGACACCCTTGCTCAAGGCAGTCAACAGAAGGCACGAAGACATTATCAAACTCCTGCTTGCAGCCGGTGTTGACACGAGCGTATGCGACAGGTTCGGCAAGCCTGCACTGCACGAAGCTGTAGAGCGGGGATACAGGGAAATTGTCGAGCTCCTCCTCGCCGGAGGAGCGAACCCAAACGCGCGGTACAGAAAGTTCGGTGATACGCCTCTTCACGTGGCGGCGGACAAAGGGCACAAGGAAATAGTCGCTGTGCTACTTGCGAACGGCGCCAGCGTCAACGCAGTGGACAAGAGGGGCAAAACGCCCTTACACCTGGCTGCCTATGAGGGGCAGAAGGATATTGCCGAACTTCTCATTTCCAAAGGCGCGGATGTCAACGCGCAGGATAAACGCGGCCTTACCCCGCTGAACTGCTGCGAGAAGGACAATGAAGCTGTGAGAGAACTTATTAGAGGTCATGGCGGCAAGTTGGGGGAAGAGTTGAAGTAGGTTGCGCCTGGCGCGTGCGGAATCCGGCTTGACCTGTCATCCCGCATATCGTATTATCGCTTTGCAATGACTCAGAACGAGCACGCCAGGCCCGCACTATATGCCCGCGGGTTGAAACCCGCGGCTTGTATCGCCGCGTTTGTGTTTCTTACGCTATTTTGCATCCGCAATATCTACAGCTACGATTACTGGTGGCACATCGCTTCCGGCAAATGGATTCTTGAGAACGGCATAATGCGCGCCGACCCGTTCTCGTTCACAGCCAGGGGAGCGCCGCTTGTTGACCCGTACTGGCTGGGGCAGATAATCCTCTACGCCGTTGGCGGATTTGTCGTCATCTTCAAGACCATAATCATTGTTGCAGCTTTTTTCTTCAGCCTCCTTGCTGCTTCACCGCGATCACGCGCCGCAAGCGGCGCGGCTAAAAATGCATCTTCGCCGCTCCCCGCGGCGGCACTTGTATTGCTTGGCGCATTCGTTGCGCACGAGCGGTTCCTCTGCCGCCCGGAGATGTTTACGCTGCTTTTCTCGGCACTCACGCTGTGGGTACTGTTTGTCCTGTCGAAGCGAAAGAAGTACGCAGTCTTCCTCATTGTCGGGCTGACTGCCTTGTGGGCCAACATGCACCCGGGGTGGGTGCTTGCGCCGCTGCTCCTGGGCGCCTACGGAGGCGGCAGGCTGCTTGGCCGGTGGCTTGGCTTTTCAGTGGATTCTGAAGGCAGCCGTAGAGAACTACTGACGCTCGCGGCGGCCGCGCTGTGTTTCGTCGCGGCTCTGGCCAACCCGTATTTCACGCAGCTTGTTTCCTACCCGTTTCGCCTGACTCTTACGACGCCGCACGAGATAGGCGCGTTCGTCGAGTGGGTCTCCCCCCTGCCTCGCCTCGCTTCGAGTCTTTTTTCGCTGGAGCTTGTACACTTCAAGATCATGGCGCTGACACTTGTCGGCTCGTTCATTCTTAACTACAGGCGCTTCGACTTCGGCCACGCGGCTATCGGCGGGCTGACTCTTGCGCTTGCGCTGACCTCGTACAGGCACTTCGGCCTGTTCACGCTTGCGGCAATTCCGATAACGCTGGCCAACCTCAGACCATTCTGGCAGGAACGTGTCGTCCCGCTGCTGGACACCAAGAAACTCGGAATTATCCACGCCGCCGCGGCAATCGCGGTTATTGCATTCTCCGTTTATTACTGTGAAGAGTCAGTAACAAACCGTTACTACGCCAAACGCGAGCTCTACAACATGAGCTTCGGCATCGGGGTCTCTGACACCAGCTTCTCGTCTTTTATGTTCCCACTGGGGGCGTCCAAAGGGAGCACAGGCAGGATATTCAA
>DAOVDS010000325.1 GCA_030669415.1 bacterium | reverse complement strand
TCGCCGTAACCGGGGAAAAGAGTCTTTGACAATTTGTATTTTTTCTTGCGAGGTTGACGTGTGCAAAAGCTGTTCTTTGGGAAGAGGCAAAAGGAAAATATCTCCGTCTCTCCTCGACCTCGATATCTCCTTTCTTACACGTCAGAGTGCTTTGCGGTGTAAGGGAATCAACGCTATCTCGGGAAACCCTGGGCAAATTTGCTAACGCGGGGGATTGTGGTGTATAATATAGGGTGAAGAGGCTCGAGGAAATAAGATTCGGATATGTTGTGGGTGAGCCTTGGAAAGGGTCAGCATATTGTATTCTTTGTGCAAAAGTGCAAGAAATCGCTTGACTTCTTGCGGTGTAGGGTGTATATTTGCCTTTAAGAACCATGCTTCAGCAAAAAGGCACTACTGTAGAGTTGGCAGACACTTCCGGGAAATGGTATCTTTGCGGATAAAGTCCCAGGAAAGCTTATAGCGGGGTTGTGTTGGAAAAGGATGTAAAACGCGAAGAGATAACGCTGGCGCGGTCCTCGTCCTCGCTGCGGGAGTTGAGGACGTTTATCCGCGATGCGCTGAGCAGGACCCGGTTGGGTGAGTATGACCGCGGGCTTGTCGCTCTCGCGGTGGATGAGGTCGTTTCGGCGATGGTGGACAGCCCCGGCGAGAGCAGTGCCGCCACGATAGGGTTGCAGATTGACATAAGTAACGTCGCGGTCAAGGTTGAGATAGAAGATTCCGAGAACCACTTCGGAAACGGCCTGAACGACGAAGCGGCACTTGCCGAGGCACGCAAGAGCAAGAACCGGCGTGAGATTGCAGTGTACTTCATCTGCGAGATAATGGACGAAATCTACTACACCTACCAAAGAGGCTTCGAGAACCGTCTCGTCATGGTCAAGTTCCTGGAGTAATCTCCAGTCTTCGGGAACCGCAGTCCAAGCTGAGTCTTTCGGGAAAGGAGTCGTTGTATGGGTGGAAGATTGGGTCTTCTTGCAGTTCTCGCGCCTGTTCTGCTGCTGGGAAGCGGGTGCGTCTTCGGTGTCTACTCGCAGCAGGATTATGGTCCCGGCACTGCGGTCATGGGCGTGAGTGAGAACCAGTCGCTTGTGGAGGTGGTCAGGTCCATCGGTGCACCGGACAAGGTTTACGAGATGGGAGACACGCAGATGCTGGTCTACTACCAGTATGAAGGCACTCACATACTGGGCGTTTACGCCAATATCAGGAAGAGCGACATCGTGATACTGCTCAGGGGCGGCAAGGTGGTCGAGGCTCCTGTTATGGTGTCCAAGGGCGAGGCGATAACTATTCTCGGCATATTTCCCGCGCCGATTATGGGCCCTTCAATAATCAAAGAGGACTAAGCTGCTTTTCTTGAGGGGAAGCCTGCTTGACAATGCGGGTTTCCCCTGTTTTACTACATCCATGAGCATTTACCGCAGGCTTCTTCTTACGTTCTGTATCTTCGTCACGGTCGTCATCATAGGCGGCATCGGGTTCAAGATAATGGCTGGCGAGAGCTACTCATTCCTTGAATGCGCCTACAACGCCTTCGTGTTTGTCTCGACAGTGGACCGTCCTTTCAGTGGTGCTCTTGAAAAGACCTGCGGCACAGGGTACAGAATATTCACGATTTTCCTGATTGTCGGCGGCATGGGAACGATTCTCTACGGGTTATCTACAATAACAGCTCTTATTGTCGAGGGTGAACTGACCAACATCCTCAGGAGACGCAGAATGGAAAACAGAATCAAGAACCTGCGCAACCATATCATCCTCTGCGGCGTGGGGGAGACAGGCTACTACATTGCCGAGGAACTCCACAAGATCAGAGCTGCCTTCGTGGTTGTGGAGAATTCTGAAGCGCGGCTGGAGCGCGTGAAAGGCATGTCGGACCTCCTTTATGTAGAAGGAGACGCAACCGACGACACGACTCTTGAGAAAGCAGGGATAGAACACGCCTCGGGAATCATACTTGCCCTGCACGGCGACCCTGAGAACCTGTTTGCGACAATCACGGCCCGGCAGCTCAATCCGGGCATCAAGATTGTCGCCAAGTGTGTCGACCCGAAGGCGGAACGGAAGCTCAAAGGCGCGGGCGCCAACGAGGTGGTCTCACCTGCCGCCATCGGTGGGCTTCGCATGGCGTCGGTGATGGTGCGCCCCGCCGTCGTTACTTTCCTTGACAAGATGCTCCGCGACCCGCAGGAGACCACGCGCATCGGGGAGATAACGGTCCGGGCGGGCTCGGACATAGCTGACAAGACGCTTGGCGAGGTGCGGCTGGGTGAACGCACCTCAGTTCTGGTTGTTGCAGTGAAGATGCCGGATGGAGAGAAGTTCCGCTACCGCCCTGCGCCCGAGACCAGGCTTGTACCTGGCACTGTTGTCGTGCTTATGGGCGAGGTGGCGAACATGAAAAAGGCAGAAGCGCTGGCTGGCAGGGCCGAAGGGGCTGGCCCTGCTGTTGAGGGGCCGTAGCTCTGCACGGGAGAGGACTATGAGGAAGCTGCTCACGCTGTTTTTCGTTCTTACTGTACTTTCGCTTGCGAGCCTTTTTGCGCAGGAGGCAGACAAGAAGCAGGGAGAAGGTCCGGGGCGAGTGGTGGTTGGCCGCCGGTGGTTCCTTGTGCAGTTTCCCAGCGGGACGCGCAAGCTGATAGCGTGGCTCTTCGTGCCGCGAGGCTCGGAGAAGTCGCCCGCCGCTGCCGTCCTTCGGATACCTGCGGGCGGCAATCTCTTCAAGCCCGCAGTGCTGGGCCTTGGTACAGTCCCGGAGGTCGAGCCCTACGTGTCTGCCGGTTACGTTACAATGGTCATGTCGTTTCGCGGGACGCTTGACAACGGCGGGGACTTCAGCCGCTCGCGGGGCGGGCTTGATGATGTGCTGGCGGCTGCCGAGTTCCTCAAGAAGCAGCCCGAAGTGGACCCGAAGAACATCTTCGTGGCCGGCCATTCATCCGCGGCGTCGCTGACCCTGCGCCTCGCACAGGTTTCCGACATCCCGCGTGCGGTGGCGGCCTTCTCGCCCGTCGTGGACTGGACCGAGCGCTACAGCAAGCGGCTCAAGGATGTCTCGGATGAGACCCGCAAGTTCCTGACCGAATCCTCTTCACTTACTCACGCGGGCGAGACAAAATGCCCGGTCCTGCTCACACACGGTACTGCTGACAGGATGGTACCACTCTCGCAGAGCGAATCTCTGGCCGCGAAGCTAAGGGAGCTAAAGAAGCCCTGCGAGTTCGTCACAATACCCGAAGGGGACCACTACTACTCAATGCTCCGGGCTGGAATCCCGCTTTCTGTGGCCTATTTCTCCGAGATTCGCGAGCACGGCAAGACTACCAAGCTCTTCGAGCAGTTCCGCGAGAACCTTCTCAAAAAGCTCGCCGAGACGATGGAGCCGAAGCAGAAATAAGAGGTTTTCCGCCTTTGAGCACCGGTTGAAAAGGCATGAGGCGTGAGGTATGAGACGTGAGGAAAAAAAACACTCAAGCCTCAAGCCTCAGGCCTCAGGCCTATGGGTTCTCCACCAGTTTCGCGGTGTGGCGGGAGTACTTTACCTCCTTGCCATCCTTGTCAAGCTCCCACTTGGCGGACTCGCTCCACCACTTCTTCCCTTTCTCCCACTTGATGTATACCTTCCTCTGCGTTTTCTTGCTCTTGGACTTGGCCGTGATTGTTATTTCCATAATGTTCCCTGTAAACTTGGTTTCTTGGACCACCTCGGAGTCTGGTTCGCCCTCCTCCAGACTTCTGTGGTATTTCAGCTTTCTCGTCTCGTTCTTGGTTTCCGCTGGAAACAGAGGAAAATCCACCCACACAATTTGGTTGTAATCTCCCGGCTGAACTGTGGACGTGAATGTGGCATTAGAAGGCTTGTTCGATTCCTTGGATAGCACTTTGCCCTCGCTGTTCATCCGGCTCCACTTAACAAGCGTGAATGTATCTTTTCTGACCAGCAACTCGGCATATCCACCCGTACTACCCACGCCCGAAACACGGATTTTGTACGCCGTCACCTCTTTTCCCTCAGAGTCTTCCACCTGCCCTATTTCCTTGACCTCGTAGTCAATCGTCCGGCTCACTTCCATGTCTGGGCCAGATTCCTCCTTCGGAACATTCTCCATCGGAGGGATGGTCCACGATACTGCAACACTCCACTTGTCGCCGACGCTGAGATTAGGGACAAAATCAGCCCCCCCGCCTCCGTGAGCACACTTGACCAACCCTGCAGCAGCAACCGCCGCCATGAGCGCAAGAACCAATCTAACTCTGAACATGACAACTTACCTCCTACTCTTCAGAATATTCGTCCCTGAGCGTTCTGAGCGGTGAGCATCCGGGGAAATGCGAGCAAAACGATTCATTTTGGCGGGAGCGCGCCGTCCAACCTCACTATGGAGCCATCAGGACTGAAGAACAGTCTGAGATTGGT
>DAOVDS010000369.1 GCA_030669415.1 bacterium | reverse complement strand
GCGCTGGCGGATTTCAGGCCCCCGCGGGCAAAGCCGCAGAGGCGAAAAGGCGGTGAGGCGTTTGCGCCCCTCCCGCTGCCTATAACGCCGCAGCGCCGGACGGAGAAGAAGCGCGAGCCCTCGCCCCCGACACTTATCTGCCGGGTCATACACGGCAAGAAGCCCCGGCGCATCAAGTACGAGGGCGAGACCTACACCTTCTGGGACTGGAATACCAACCCCGGCGCCGAGAAGAACCTGCTGCGAAGGATGACCGCGCAGTTGGGCCAGCCGTACAACAGGATAGCGGCGCCAATCTCGAAGCTCTCAGGCGACCCGGCGCAGGTGCCGATTCTCTTTATCACAGGCCACGAGAACATCAAGTTCTCGGCCAGGGAGTTGGCCTTCTTGAAGAAGTACGTGGAGTCGGGCGGCTACCTGTGGCTGGAGGCGTGCTGCGGTGTCGAGGAGGCGTATAAGAACCACCGCGCGAACCTCAAGGCGATGTGGCCCGACAGGAAGGTGTACGTGCTGCCTGAAGACCACCCGCTGTATCACAGCTACTACAACATAGACAGCGTCAAGTACACCAAGAGCGTTACTGATTTGCCGGTTGCGGGCAAGCCTTACATAGAGGGGCTTGACATTGGGTGCAGGACGGCGGTGTTCTTGTTCAAGTACGGGATAGGCAACGGGTGGGACGAGTTCCACGACAAGGGTGCGAAGGATTTCGAGATTTCCGACTCGTTCAAGCTTGGCATGAACATGATAGCGTACTCGCTTGCGTACCACAACCTGGGCAAGTACCTGAGCCGCGCGAAGACTTTCTACGAGCAGGAGAAGAAAGAGCAGGGCGATTTCGTGTTTGGGCAGATAGTGTACGCGGGCAACTGGGACCCGAACCCCTCGGCTGCGATAAACCTGCTTTCTGCGGTGGATGCAAAGTCTTCGGTGCGCGTGAAGTTCAAGCGCAAGGAGATAGACCTCGACAAGACGGAGCTGTTCGAGTACTCGTTCCTGTTCATTACGGGCCATGAGGAGTTCAAGCTGACGGAGAGCCAGGTGTCGAAGCTTCGCAACTACCTCAACGGTGGCGGCTTCCTTCTTGCGGATGCGTGCTGCGGCCGGGCCCGGTTCACTGCGGCGTTTGTACGGGAGATGAAGAAGGTGGTGCCCGGCGGGGAGCTCAAGCTGCTGCCGGCGGAGCATGCGGTGTACTCGTCTCGCTACAAGATGACGTCAGTGATGTATACCGAGTACACGAAGAAGGTCCAGAAGAAGCTTCCGCCGCTTCCGCTGTACGGCATGGAGGTAGCGGGCTCGACGCGTGTGATGTTCTGTCCGTACTCTCTTGGTAACGGGTGGGAGAAGGAGGAGCATCCGTTCACGAAGGGGATGGAGCCCGAGGATGCGCTGAAGCTGGGCGTGAACATCATAGTCTATTCGCAGACACACTAAAGACAGGCGTGAGACTTGAGACGTGACTAAATACTCAAGCCTGAGTAAAAAGGAGTAGAGATGGCGAAACTTATTATGCGGGCGGGCGATTCGGTTGGAACCGAGTATCGCCTGCACGAAGACAAGGTTATCCTCGGGCGCGACCTGTCGGCCGAAGTGAGGCTCTCGGATGAGGAGACATCCCGCCAGCACGCGGAGATATTCAAGGAAGAGGGCAGCTGGGCGGTCAGGGACCTCGGCTCGCGCAACGGCACCAGGGTCAACGGGACGAAAATCGAGGGCAACTACACGCTCAAGCCGCGCGACGTCGTGAGGGTGGGCAAGACTGAGCTGGAGTTTGTGGATGGCGGCGAGGGGGAAGCCGAGCCCCCCGCAGAGGAGCCTGCCGAACAGGCACCAGCCGACCCGAAGCGCGCGGGTGCGCAGACAGCGGTTCGCGCTGCGCCTCCACCGGGCGCGGGTGCGGGCGCGCAGATTACTGAAGAGGACATGAAGGCTATCGGGCAGCTCAGGGAGGCCCGGGATACGATTCTCCGGGAGATTCGCAAGGTCATCATCGGGCAGGAAGAGGTTGTCGAGCAGATGATTAACGCGCTCTTCTCCCGCGGGCACTGCCTTGTCGTGGGTGTGCCGGGCCTGGCGAAGACGCTCATGGTGAGCACAATCTCGAGGGTGCTGGACCTCGAGTTCAAGCGCGTGCAGTTCACGCCTGACCTCATGCCTTCGGACATCACCGGGACGGACATCCTGCAGGAAGACCCTTCGACGAAGGAGCGTTCCTTCAAGTTCATAAAGGGCCCGATATTTACCAACATGCTTCTTGCCGACGAGATAAACCGGACACCTCCGAAGACGCAGGCGGCGCTGCTCGAAGCGATGCAGGAGTACCGCGTCACGGCCGGAGGTGTTACGTACCAGCTTCCGCTGCCGTTCTTCGTGCTCGCGACGCAGAACCCGATTGAGCAGGAGGGAACCTACCCGCTGCCGGAGGCGCAGCTCGACAGGTTCATGTTCATGATTCTGATTGGCTATCCCACCCGGGCCGAGGAGGTCCAGATTGTCAAGGCGACCACCTACGACTTCGAGCCTGATTTGCAGCCGGTGCTCTCAGCCACCGACATCATGAACCTGCAGCACATTGTGCGAAGGGTGCCCATTTCCGAGCACGTGGTGTCCTATGCCACGGACCTTGCACGCTCGACCCGGCCCAAGGGGGAGAAGGTGCCGGAGTTCATCAATGAGTGGGTGTCATGGGGTGCCGGCCCGCGTGCCGCGCAGTACATGGTGGTTGGGGCGAAGGCGAGGGCGGTGATGAACGGGCGCTACAACGTCTCCGTGAAGGACATAAGGGCAATGGCTCACCCGGTTCTTCGCCACCGTGTTCTGACCAACTTCAACGCGGACTCGGAAGGCATAGACTCGGACGACATAATCGATAAGCTGCTCGAGGCCGTGCCTGAGCCGCAGTACGACGAGTAGACGGGGGTTGTGGTGGCGGCAGTCAGACCCGGCAGGCGGTTTCTTGACCCCAGCGCGCTTTCACGGCTGGCAAACATAAAGCTTATTGCCAGGACCGTAGTCGAGGGGTTCATCTCAGGGCTTCACCAGAGCCCCTACCACGGCTTTTCCGTGGAGTTCTCCGAGTACCGCGAGTACGTCCCGGGCGATGACCTCAAGCACTTCGACTGGCGGGTCCTGGCGCGCTGCGACAAGCACTACATCAAACAGTACCAGGAAGAGACCAACCTGCGCGCGACAATACTCATAGACTGCTCGCGCTCGATGGCCTACTCCTCCAACGGCATCTCGAAGTTCAACTACGCCTGCTACCTCGCAGCCTCGCTGGCGTACCTCATGATACGCCAGCAGGACTCGGTGGGCCTCGTGGCGTTCGACGAGGCCGCGGGGCGGTTCATCGCGCCCAGAAGCATGCCGTCGCACCTGTCGGTCATCCTCGGCGAGCTCGAGAAGATAAGGGCGGGCG
>DAOVDS010000199.1 GCA_030669415.1 bacterium | reverse complement strand
AGGGAGACTGCCCGATGTTTGGCCGGATAGTCCGGCTTGAGGGAATTGTAGAAAACCCGGACTTCCTGAAGAGTGCAAAGAGCTGGCATGTTCATCTAATATCCTTGAAGCGTTTGCAAGGGAGCTTGAGCATTCGGGTGTTGTATACGCTCGTGCACGTGATAGCAGACTTTCTTCTGAAATAGCGGAGAAAGTCTGTGCAACGGTGCTTTCGAGCGAAAAATGTGCATATAATGTGCACGAAGGCATTCTGCACAATGAGAGAGCACATCCTGAGTTTGAGGTTTGCAACGGGTCAAGGGGCTTGAATACATTATGCGGAAGGGGGGACTTGAACCCCCATGACCGCGAAGGTCACCAGGCCCTCAACCTGGCGCGTCTGCCAATTCCGCCACTTCCGCATCGGGGCATAACATAATACTTGCAGCACGGGAGGCTGTCAAGCGGCTTCGTCAAAATTCCTCCGCCAGGAATACAGACGCTCAAAGACCTGCGAGTCATGCCGCCGACTTATTTCTCCCGCTTGCCCCAGCGGGCGGCCGGGTGCTTCGAGAAGTACCCAAGCCAATCGCTCCTGGACTTCAGGCGCTTCGGCGAGGTGGCGCCGGTAACCTCGTAGAGCGCGCTTCTCGCAGCCATTTTCAGGCGGTTGTCCTTGCCGTCGAGAAGGCCCAGCAGGAACTCCACCGTGTCGCCGTTGGGGAAGTGCTGCTCGAGCGCTGTAATCAGTGCCCTCTTCACCTCGAAATCCTCGACAGCGTCGAACATTCTCCTCAGGGTGCGCTGCGTCCGGGGGTCCTTCTTGTTGGTGGTCAGAATGAGGATAAAAGGGTTGATTTGCTCCCAGGCCCTGACATGCTCCGACACCTTGAGCAGGGCCTCGTAGAGCTGAGGGTCCGACCACAGCTTGCGGTACCTGCTGGACCCCAGGTCGCTCAATACCTGGGTCAGTTCCTTGCCATTTGATTCATTGAGGCGTTTCACAAACTCCAGCTTGACTTTTCCGCCCTGCTTGGCGAGCAGTTTCTTCCATTCTTCGCGGCTGCCCAGAGGTACATCCTTGCCGGTAATCCTCTTCAGGGCCGCCTCCGCGAATTCTCCGTACTGCTTGTCATCAATCAGGTAGAGCAGCGGTTCCACCGCCTCCTTGACCCGCCACTGGGCAAGCACAGAAATAATATCCCTGTATGCGGGGCCGTTCTCCTTCTTGGACAGCATCTCGAGAAGCACGCGCCCGCTCTTATCCATGCGCTCCCGCTTCTCTGTGGCCCTGAGAATCCAGGCGACGTTGAGCGCTACGGACGCGTTGCTGGTGTCCATGCCCATTCTGAGAACCCTGTCGAAGATTGCCGGGTCCGCCAGCAGCTTGCGCCCTTCACTCGTATGCAGCTTGCGCAGCCAGCCGAGTATTACCTCCGCATTCTCGGTTTCCGTCACGGCGGCCGCCTCGGACCCCGGGTCGCCGTAGAACCGGTGCTGCGCCTTCATTGCCTTCTTGACTCTCTGCACATCCACACCGCGTGACTCGATCCAGCTCCAGCCGCCCCTCGTGAGCCACCAGAGCTCCCAGTCTTTTGCCTCCCAGTCCCTGGTTCCTTCACCCACCAACTCGCCAAGTTTCTGGTATACGCGCGCAGCGTCCGGCTCGGTTGTCTCCTCGTTGCCAAGGAACATTATCGCAACCGGTACAGCCCCTGCGTCGCCCAGCATTAGCAGCGAGAAAGCTGCCGTCCGGCGCACCGCCTTGACCCGGTCCAACTCCAAGGTCAGGAAAAGCGACTCCCTGACGGAGTCAAGGTCACAACGAGCCAGCGTTTCGGCAGCCTTCTCCCTGAGCACGGGGTCGTCGTCCTCCTCCAGCACGTTCACAAGCACTTCACCCGCACGCGGCAACTTGTAGAACCAGCCGAGGAACTCAATTACCTTGAGAGAATCGTCGCGGTCCGCCTCGCCGAGCTGCTCGGCGCACTTCAGGACAACGTCTTCCACATCGAAGCTGAACTTGAGGTGGCCTACTCTAACGCCGGCCTTGCGCAGCACTTCCATTGATTCGTAGTAGTCTCTGCCAGTAAGGTAGGGCTCATCCGAGTCGGCCCCGCGAAGGTCCTTGAGCTGGGCGAAGGACATCTTCTCCGCCGCCGCCCAGACGGCGATTGTCGCAATCTTCTCCTCCAGGTCCGGGTTCTTGACTATGTACGCCGCCACCTGCGTGAGAAGGTCGTCCCTGCCGCCCTTTACAAGCTGGAACTTGACCGCTTTGTCAGCGGGCGGTTGCGGCAAGTACGAGGTGCTGTAGGTACGCACCTCCTTCTCGCATTGCCTGCCCGGCTCCAATCTGTAGGTTGGGCTTTCCACAATCAGTTTGTCGTGAGAGACTCCAAACTCCACGTTCTTGGCGACATATCCCGGCTCAAGGTTAATCAGAAGAAGCTCTGAAGAGAGTACATTCAGCTCAAGGGTCACTATGTTGCTGCGGTCACCACGCACCCCAAACCGGAGCTTTTGCCTCTGGACCGCCTCGAGAATGTCTATGGCGGACTTGTCCGGCACCGGAGGCTTGGCTGACGGCTGATTCCCCGTGTCGCCATTGCAGCAGCTCAGCAGCAGGGCCGCACAGCACATAAACACCGGGCGCCCTAACCGCCAAGCAGTCCTAATCCAAAACATCTTCTCTCACCCGGCAGCATTGTCACGTTTGCCCGCATATTATAAGATAGCTGCCCCCTCGAAAGCCAGATGTTTTTCCCGCATTGGGACCGGCTTGTCGGCACGAGGCCGCGTGGCTGGGTGAACAGGAGTCGCCTGCACCCTCAGCGCCAGAACTTCCTCGAGCGGCCTGATTTTATCATCATGTACGCTTCGCGGAAAGGAACGCCCCTGGCGACCGCCTTGTAGCACTCCTCGGTCAGGTATATGTCCTCCGAGCATGCCTCCTTCATCTTCTGCTCGCTCGGAACCAGGTTCTCCACCACAACCGCCATTACTTCGAGCGACCCGAGTGTCGTGTCGAGCGCTTCAATCAGCGGCTCCTTCAAAAGCTGGTAGTCGCGGTTGTACCCGCTCATCAGGTTCCGGCTCAGCTCCTGTATCGCCTGCTGGCGCGACAGCACCACCGCGGAGTTGCCCCGCACCAGCTCAAATACGTCGCAGTTTTTCTTGTTGGGCATCATTGACGAGCCGGTCGTAAACTCCGACGGCAGCGAGAAAAAACCGAACTCGCGCATGGTGAACAGCAGCAGGTCTGTCGCAAGCTTGCCGAGCGTCGCGCTCACCGTGCTCATTGCGAACGCGGCCGCAGCCTCCGCCTTGCCGCGATGCTGGCAGTACAGCGTGTTCTCCTCGACCATCGCGAAGCCCAGCTCACCGGCAGAAAGCTCCCTGTCAAGCGCAACAGGCGAGCCGAAACCGGCGGCCGAGCCGAGCGGGCAGTGGTCGCTCAGCGACATCGCCGCCTCCACAAGCGTCAGGTCATCCCGCAGTGAAGCCACGTGCGCCCTCACCCAGACAGGTACGCTCAGAGGCATGGCGCGCTGGGCGTGAGTATAGCCGGGCATTATCATCCCGTCCGCCTTCTTGGCGAGGCTCTCAAGCGCTTCCTGCAGTACTTTCACAGCCGTGCCAGCCTTCGCCAGCCTGTCCTTGGTCAGCAGCCGCACAGCCGTCGCGACCTGGTCGTTACGCGACCGGCCCGTGTGAACCTTCTTGCCCAGGTCGCCAAGCTTGCCGGTCAGGTAGTTCTCAATCGCCGTGTGGCAGTCTTCTTCCTCAACCGATATGCTGAACTCCCCCGCCTTGTGCAACCGGGAGATTTCCTCCAGTCCACCAAGAAGGGCCTGAGATTCCTTCTCATCCAGCACGCCTGCGGCCTTCAGGCACTTCACATGTGCCGCCGTGCCCTGCAGGTCGTAGGGAAGAATATGCATATCAACAATGTAATCCCTCCCCACCGTGTATTTCTCCACGGTCGGGTGGAGCCCACCGTTAGTTTGCCACAGCTTTTTCATCAAGATCGCTCCCTTCCATCACCGCGTGCTTCGCAGCGTACGCAAGCTGCTGTGAAAGCGTGTAGAGCTGAATAAACGGCGCCGCCGCGTTCTGGTTGAACTCCTCTTCCGCGTTGAAGGTCGCCAGGGCCTCGCTGAAGATGGAGTACGGCGACTCGACCGCAACCACGCCCGCAGTCCCCTTGAGCAGCTTCACCTTCACCTTGCCGGACACCTTTTCGTTGGCCTTGTCGATGAAGGCGTTGAGGTTCTCCATCAGCGGCTCGTACCACTTCGCACCGTAGCACAGGTACGACCACTTCGTGTCAATCAGGCTCTTGAACTCATTCTCGTCACGCGTCGAGACAAGCTTCTCAAGCGCCTTGTGCGCCTTTATCAGCACCGTTGCGGCCGGGTTCTCGTAAACGCCGCGAACCTTCACGCCGAATATCCGGTCCTCAATCAGCACAGTCACGCCTACCGCGTGCATCGCCGCCACCGGGTTCAGGCAGGCGATAATATCGTAAAGGCTCATCTTCTCGCCGTTCAGAGCCACCGGTACGCCCTTCTCGAACTCAATCTCCGCAATCTCCGCGTCATTGGGCGCATTCTCGGGCGAGTTGGTTACCTTCAGTATCTTCTCGAAACACGGCACCTTGCCCGGGTCCTCTATCTCCGCGCCCTCCGAGGTTATTCCCCAGATGTTGTCATCGTGCGAGTAGGGCTTGTCCACCGTCCGGTTGATTTCAATACCGTGCTCCTTGGCGTATTCTATCTCCTCCTCGCGGCCCATCGACCACTCGCGCACCGGGGCTATTACCTTCAGATGCGGCGCAAGCGTCATTATCGCCCCGTCGATTCGCACCTGGTCGTTGCCCTTGCCGGTACAGCCGTGCGCAATGGCGTCCGCGCCCTCCTTCAGCGCCGTCTCGACCGCGACTTTCGCAATAAGCGGCCTGCCCAGCGGCGTCGAGAGGTGATACCCGCCCTGGTAGTCGCCGTTGGCCTTGATACACCTAACGACGTACTCGTCGGCAAATTCCTCCGCAACATCAGCCACAAGCGCGCTCGATGCCCCGAGCATCAGGGCCTTTTTCTTCGCCTCGTGCGCATCCTCCAGGAACTGGCCCAGGTTCACCGTCAGCGTAACAATCTCGCACTCGTAATGCTCCTTTATCCACTTGAGCATTATGCAGGAATCCAGCCCGCCCGAGAACAGCAGCACGCACTTCTTCACCTGCCCCGGCTCGGCTTCGTAGGATGTTATCCTGTGATAGGGTTTCGCTTTCATCGTTGCCTTCCTCTCTACTTCTTTCGCTTGTCTCACGACAGCAATTGCCTAATCCTTTTCGCAATCGTCTTCGCCTGCCTGGCGCTGCGGGTGATAATCAGAAACGTGTCATCGCCCGCGACAATCCCGGCGACCTCGCTCCATTCAACGTCATCCAGCGGGTCCGCCACCGCGTTTGCGCTCCCGGAGGTGGTTTTTACCAGCACCTGGTTGGCGACCGCCTCGACCTCCAGCACGAACGACCGCAGCGTGGAGCGAAGTCCCCGCGCCGTCACCGGCTCTCTACCGTTCGGGGGCGCAAGCACGTAGCCGGCAGCCCCCTTCACCAACCCCAAATCCGCAATATCCCTTGAAAGCGTGGACTGCGTCGCCGCAAAGCCCCGCCTCGCCAGCAAATCGCCAAGCTGCCTCTGGCTCTTGACCACGCGCGCCTCGACAATCTGCAGTATCGCCTTCTGCCTCTGCTTCGGTGTCATTGAACGCCCGTCCTGCTACATTTCGCCTTGTTTACTTATTTGTTACCCGCCTGTCCTCCCCCGCACCGTGCGGGTAGTTATGCATTTATACGCATAGTTACCCGCGCCGTCAACAAGAATTCCCAGAATTTTTGAAAATAGTTCGTGTGGTGCCGCGGTGTGCAGGCAGAAAATTATCCCCTGCACGGGGTAACGAAGGGGAACTGTTCAGGCACAGAGAGCACGGAGAAGAAAATAAGAGAAGAAATTGTTATGGGTAAGAAAAAGACAAAAATTTTTATTCTTCTTAACCAAAGATTTGCTTTCTCTGTGTCCTCTGTGTATCTGTGGTGAAAGAATACTTCAGGGCTGGGGGGCGGGCCGTCATTGCGAAGAGTCGGCCAGCCGGCGGCGGATACGGGGCACGAATACCATGACAAGAATGGAAATGGTGAGTGCGAGCAGGAACCAGTGAAGGTCTCGATGAGCCCACGGTGCAAATGTGTCTTTGCGAAACCACTTCGTGAGAACGGCCCATTTCGCAATGAAAATCAGCATCCACAGAAGCGCCTTACCCGTCTTGGCAATCGCGCGGTTCTCAAGTGCCAGTTTCGCCGACCAGGAAATTCTGAACCCTCCGTGAAGCAGGCCTGAAAGAGGCGAGGGAACCAGCCGCCACCTCACCCGCCGGCGGTACTTGTCAAACTCCTCGCCGAACTGTTCGGCAAGGGCCTTTTCCTCGCGCCGGATGCGAAACAGGTAGCTTGGAATGACAATCGCAAGGTAGACTGCACCAAGGATAATTGGCAGCATCTCAAGGCTCGCAGCAATGGTGAAACCAACCCCGCCCAGCATGTAACTGAATATAGATGGGGTGTCGCATAAACGCAAACGGCCCGGTTGTGACAAGCCGCGCTCGCTCATCACCCTTGCGGGCAAACATGCCGTAACACAGGACTATCACAAGCTCGGAAAACGCAGCGACCAAAAGGCCGATAATGAGGGAGAGGCGCGTCGGCCCCGCCGCGACAATCAGCGTCAGAAGCAGCAGTCGCCTCGAACGCTTCCCCACCATACGAAACAGCCTGCGCTTCTTTCGGGTGTTGACTTCAGTGGTTTCGGCAGGTGATTTCTCGTTCAAGGTTCTCTACTTCTGCTTTCTTTGTGGTTCTTTACCAGACTCGCCGTCGAGCTTGCGTAGCAGGGCGGCCATCTCCTTATACTCCGCTGCCTGCGCCAGCTCCAGAGGAGTTCTCCGTGTCACATCCCTGGCTCCAAGGTCAGCCCCCGCAGCGACAAGAATCTCAATCGAACTCTCGCTGTGCCAGTAAACTGCGGTGTGAAGCGGTGTATAGCCGAGAGAATCTCTCGCGTTCACATCAGCGCCGCTTTCGATGAGAAGGCTGATAACCTCTCCGTAGTCTGTTTTAACGTCGCAGGGGAACAGGTCTCCTGCAAACCACTCGCTTGTAGCGTCTTGAATCAGGACGAAAGGTTTGCCAATGAAGTCTGTACAGCCCATGCCAAAGCCAGTCGCAATGAAGCCTGGCGGGTATCCGTAGTTGCCCATGACAGCCAGGTGAAGCGGTGCCATACCGGAGGACCCCGGCTCGTCGACCCCGGCGCCCTTTGCGAGAAGAAACTTCACCATTTGGGCACATCCCCTTACTGCTGCAAGGTGGAGAGGGGTGGTACAGCGCCCGTCCGACTTCACGTTGATGTCGAGTCCTTTCTGAATCAGAAACCCGGCAATCTTCGTGCGCCCGCAGGCAGCCGCGACGTGAAGCAGTGTGAGTCCACGCTCACCCCTGGCTTCCAGGTCTATCGCTCCTTTTGCGAGAAGTCTCCTGACCACGCGAAACTTCCCATCACGCACAGCTTCTTGCGCAGTCTTGTGGTTTGGTGCCAGCCCGACACGGATTTCTCTTATCAGCCTTTCTGCCCGCACTGCTATTTCAGGGTCATCGCTTCTCGTTGCCTCCTTGAGGAGCGTAAGCGCGGGGCCGCCAATGTTGAGAAACTCCTCGGACGCTTTTTCGCGCACACGGTATTCGTCGTGGCCGAGAAGCCCAATAAGATTCTCTGCCCTTTCGGTTGTCCTGACGCCGGCGCAGCCACCAAGCAGCAGAAACACTCCCAGAATGCCCATCGCTTTTCTCATGGCTCGCTTTCCAGCTTTGTCAAGAACTGTCAGGGCCGCTTCCAAGAGGAAGACTATCAACACCCTGTCACGGAATTGTCACGCGCACACAAGAATGTTGCCCGGTAGGGTTGTTCAGCCGCGCCGCCAAGTCAACTCAAAGCCGTGGGTCTCTTTCCACTCAGCCCACGGATGTTCTTTCACCACGCCTCCCGGTCCGCCGTACGGTCGCCAGACGCGCCCAACGGCGGGCGGATGCTTCCGGGACTATCGCCGCCTTTGACATCACCTGCCGCAATCATGTATAATTGATGCGGAAAGGA
>DAOVDS010000273.1 GCA_030669415.1 bacterium | reverse complement strand
TTCAGACCGGATGAGTACAGTAGTCAAGGGATTGTTTATCTGGTGAGCGACACCGGCCGCCAGACGCCCTATGGCGGCGAGCTTTTCCGATTGGGTCAGTTTCTGCCGCGTTTCCTCTTTAAGCCGTTCATCACGTTCCCTTATCGAACGCGCCATCATGTTGAAAGTCTCTTCAAGCTCGCCTATTTCGTCTTGCGATGTCCTGTCCACGCTGACCGAGAAGTCTCCCCTTGACAGTGCGCGGGAGGCACGAGCCAGCTTAACTACAGGTCGGGAGATCTTCGCTGCTATGAAAAAACTCACAGCCAGGGCAATCGCCACGCCAGCAGCAGCGGTCACCAGAAACAGCAGGAAAGTGTTTGCTTTGAGGTCCGAGAACTCCTGCTCAAGAATACCGACATAGAGCATACCGATGACCTTGCCTTCGACATTCCGTATCGGCTCGTATGCGCTGAGATACCAGTCGTTGACTACAAACGCGGGGCCGGTCCAGGTGCCTCCTTCCTGAAGCACCTGCCGATTCACTTCTTCGGAGACCCTTGTGCCGATTGCCCGGCCTTCGTCACTGGAATGAACGTTGGTGGAAATTCGCAGGTCACCCTGGAAGATGGTTGCCGTGCCAATCTCCTTACCGCGGTAGGTCAGGCCTTTGTAGGCTGTCTCTTTCACCTCATCCACTATATCGTAGTTTCTGTTTAGCAGAACCCCGCCGTACACTGCACCGAGTAGCTCTCCTTTATCGTTGAAAACGGGAGCGCACGCTTCCAGTACCATGCCGGACGTCTCGGCCTTACCCTCACGAGGCGCGGTATGGGGTGTTGGAATTATCTCTATATTAGCACGTTCTGCAAGGTGCACACCTTCGTTGAGCAATCGCTCTGAGCACATGATTATTGAACCGGATATGGATCTCTTGGTGCCAAGACACTTCTCTATTAGAATGTCAGCTTTGACTGAATCACCACGCATGGCTGGATTTTGTGCTCTCACCAGAATTCTACCGTCGGAGCCAACTAACCCAAGCATGTCGAGAGATCTCTCTTGTCTCGTTTTCTCCAGTGTGTCAAGGATGATGTAGGCGTTCTTGTTTTCCAACGCCTCGCGGGTTACGAATCTAATGGCAGAGTCGCGCGTCACGGTCTCAACGTAATTGAGTCTGCTGTGATATATTATTCTTGCAGTATTCAGGTCGTAGGCAACTTTTTCTTGAGCCTGCGTGACAATGCGTGTGCCCAAGAGTCGAACGCCGACGATTGTCGCTGCTACGCTCGGTATCAGCGTTACTACGGCAAATGCGACAATCAGCTTTGTTTTCAGTGAAATCTTCACAACAAAGCTTCCCCAAACCGCGCATTCACCTGCTATACAAAACTTACTCTCAGCATGTGAGTTGAGCAGGAAATGCATGGGTCGTAGGCGCGAACAAGCATTTCAAGGTTGTAGGTCACTCTGTCCTGACCAGTCTCGCTTTTCATCACCTCAGGTATCCACTCCTTTTCTCGGCGTATAGCTTCTTTATCTCTTTCTTAAGTTAGCACCGGCACCAGCTTGCGCATCGCTACTAACGCAGTCTCTGCCGCGTTCACGAGCTGATACGCTATCGGTGAAGCGGTAAGCGCCGGATGTGTAGCCATTTGGAACGTCGCTATGTCGTCGCCGGTCATTTTGCCTTGAATGCAGGCGCTTGCGATGTTGACCACCTCGGCAGCGCATTGACCGCCCATCACCTCAGCGCCAAGGAGGAGGTGGCTTTTGCGGTCAAATATCAGTTTGACCTTGAGTTTTTCCATGCCCGGCATGCCGCCTGGGTGCCTGTTGGGGGCTTGGGCCGCTCCGACTGCGATATCGTAGCCGAGGCGTTTTGCCATGCTCTCAGTCAGACCGACGCCCGCGAGGGCGAGGTCTCCGATAGCCGTGGCCCAGACACCGACAGTACCCACATTTTGACGCGCGAACCCAAACAAGTTCGCCCCTGCGATTCTGGCTTCCACTGCGGCGATGGACGCGAGCTTCAGATTGGAAGGCCTGCCACCGAAGAAGGAAACCTTCTCTGCACAATCGCCGCAGGCATAGATATTCTCATCAGAGGTGCGCATTGTTGCATCAACCATAATCCCGCCCGTCGGGCCAAGCTCAAGGCCGCTGTTCTTGGCCAGGTCTATATTCGCGCGCGCACCGATTCCGATTATCACCGCATCGGCAGGCAGAACCTCTCCATCGGCCAGCTTGACCCCGGTGACTTTGCCATTGCCGACAATCTCGTTCACGCGAGCACCTGTGACGATATTTATGCCCCGGTCCTTCAGAACCTTTTCAGCTTCGGTGCAGAACTCCTGGTCGTAGGCAAGCATGAGGCAATTGGGGAGCATTTCAACAATTGTGACGTTAGGGATTCCGGCCTTGTGGCACTCGTCGGCGAACTCTACGCCAATGAAGCCACCGCCAATCACAACAAGGTTCTTGACGCCTTCGAGCCTGTTCTGGATTTCTTCGATAACCGGAATGCTTTTATGAATTGCGAACACATTCTCCTTGTCTGAACCTGGAATTGGCGGCACTATAGGCTCTGAGCCCGTGGCGATGATGAGCTTGTCATACTCAACCTTCTGTCCGTCCTTTGTCGTGAGCACCTTCCCTTCGCGGTCAATCTGCGAAACCTCGCCGAGTACCAAGTCAATATTGTTTTTTTCAAGCGCCGCGTCTGGAACCAAGTTCTTGTCGGGAGTGTGGACTGTTCCGAAGATGTAAGGTATCCCGCAAGGAATCAGAACCTTCTCCTCTTTTCGGACAAGGACTATCTTCCTATTGGGATAATGCCTTCGTGCGGTAATCGCGGCCGTCAAGCCGGCTGCGCTTCCCCCGATAACCACCACAGGTGGCTTTTCCCTGTCTGTTTCATCAGTCGAGGCAGGTGCGGAAGCCCCGGTGCCTGGGACAGCTTCCCCGGCTACTCTTTCCAACAGTCCAACACCCTTCCCTGCCTTGATAGCCTGTTCGACCACCATGACCAACTGCTTGTTGGAGAATGGCTTTGAGACATAGTCGAATGCGCCCAGCTTCATCGCCTTTACAGAGTTCTCCAACGTGCCATAGCCTGTGATGATGATGACTATTGTCCGGGGACTGAACTCCCTTATTTTCTCCAGGACGCCCATGCCATCCAGTCGAGGCATCTTGAGGTCTGCAATGACAACATCGAAAGGGCTTTCTTTCAGCCTGTTGACCGCCTTGAGCCCGTCCTCGGCAGTTTCGACAGAGTAGCCTTCGTCTGTCAGCAACTCGTACAAGCCATTGCGCATCTTCTCTTCGTCCTCAACGACGAGCAGTTTCCTTTTCTCAATCATCGTCTCACCGTCCTTTCTGATTGGGAGTACCAGCGAATGACTTTATTGACTCTCCTTTTCCATTTGTGACTTCCCGAGCTCTTCCTCAAACCGCGAAGGCACCATCACAAACAGCCAGGCTTCTCCGTACGGGTCTTTCTGAGCCAGCCACGGTTGGGTCTCCATCTTTTCGTTGACTTTGACAACTGTGCCACCGAGAGGAGAAAGGAACTTCCTGGGCATGTGCTGTCCGGCATTAATCATCCTGACGCAGGTCTGTCCTTTGACAACCTTGTCACCTTGAAACGGCAGGTCACAGTAGACAATTTCCCCGGCTTCTTCGTAGAACTTCTCATTTGCCCCCACGAGGACACTCCCATCAGGCTGCACGGAGAACCAGGCATGCCCGATGTTTGTGCGCCGCAGGGCGGATATTTGCGGCCGTGCTGCCACCTGGGTGGAAGACTCTTTATCTTTCGTCTGCAGAGCTTCTTCTATGGCATCTATGAGAATGTTGTGAGAAAAAGGCTTGTTGATATAGTCGAATGCGCCCAGCCTTATAGCTTCCTTGGCGCTCTCTATAGTGCCGTATCCAGTAATTATTATGAAGGCAATATTCTTATTTGTGTCCCTGATGATGTGCAGCAGTTCCATGCCGTCAATGCGCGGCATCTTCAAGTCGGAGACAACCACGTCGAAGCGTTTGGCTCTAACCTTTTCTACTGCTTCAAGTCCGTCTTCAGCAGTGTCAACGCCATACCCTTCTTCGGCCAGCAACTCCCGCAAGCCTTCTCGCATTTTTTTCTCATCTTCAACTACAAGCACGCTCTTTTTGCGCATTGTACTGCCTTCCTAACTTTTTATTTCGTGCCCTGATGGCATGTAGCAAGTCCGTGTGCCGGCGCGGCGGCAGATGCGAGCGGACCGCTCGCAGTCGGCGCAGAACGGTTTGCCATAATCCTCTCAATATTCTTCCCTCAAGGACATTCCGATATTCCACATATCAAAACCTGTACCAATGGGAATAAGAGCCTGACCCGAAGGCCCTAACCTCTTACGCAGCAAGGAGATAACTTCCTATACCGATTATCGTCCCTACAGTCTGGCACCGCGAAGGTGTAGCAGTTTTGACACAAAGAAATTCAGTGAAACGGAGTAACTATAGTCAGCTATTGCAGATAGCGATGCGTAGCAAACATGTTACAGGTGTGGCTTTAGCTAAAATCTTTGTCTGAGGGACAGATTGCTGACGTTTTCGGAGGGGGGCAATCAGCAGATTCTGGGCAGAAGCTCGCCGTAGGGCATGTCAACTATACGGCTACCGCCGATAGTCGTCCCGAGTATCACTTCGGGCTTTCCTTTGTTGACAATTCTTCCAATAATCTTTGAGGCCTTACCGTACTTGTGCTTTCGCATCGTCCTTATCACCGTGGAAGCGACGGTTTCAGAACAAACCACCACAACCTTTCCCTCGTTTGCAACCACCAACGGGTCAAGGCCGAGCATCTCGCATGCGGCGAGGGTTGCTCTTCGCACCGGGATTGCGGACTCCTCTATTTCGATACTGACCCGAGAACTCGAAGCTATTTCGTTGAGGGCGGCAGCAAGGCCGCCGCGGGTCGGATCCTTCATACAATGGATTCTTTTGGTAGTGGAAAGAATGGCCTGTGTCAGACCCGCAAGCGGGGCGCAGTCGCTCTTTACCGGGCTCTCGAACTCGAGCCCTTCACGTTCGCAGAGGATGCTTACGCCGTGGTCTGCAATATAACCGTTTATTATGACAGCGTCGCCCACCTTCGCATAGTGCGAGCTTACATTTACGTCCTTGCGGACGGAGCCGATTCCCGAGGTATTGACAAACAACTTATCCGCCCCATCTCTTTCGACCACCTTCAGGTCGCCGGTTGCCACGAAAACGTCTGCCGCTTTCACGGCAGACCCTACAGACTTTACAATCTTCTTTAGGTCATCGAGTGGAAAGCCTTCTTCAATTATGAACGAAAGGCTGATTGCGAGAGGCTTTGCACCCTGCATCGCGAGGTCGTTGACTGTGCCGCAGACCGCGAGCTTGCCAATATCGCCGCCCTTGAAGAAGAGGGGCCTTACCACGTATGAGTCGGTGGTAAATGCGAGTCTTCCACCTGTATCAAGCAGTGCGCTATCGTCAAGCCTGTCAAGAACAGGGTTGCTGAGCCTGGATGCTATGACATTCTTGATAAGGTCGTGCATCAGTGTGCCACCACCGCCATGCGCAAGCAGTATCTCTTTGCTCTTGTTCATGCCTGTCTCCTGTACTTGAAGTACGCGCTGCAGGTGCCTTCGGAAGAGACCATGCAGGGGCCGATTGGATTGCTTGGTGTGCAAGCCTTAGCAAACAGTTTGCATTCAGGCGGTGTCCTGACGCCCCGCAGGACATCGCCGCAGAGACACCCGGGATTCTCGCGCGGCTCAGGCAACTCGACCTCAAACTGCCTGGCGGCATCGTGTGCGCCAAACTCACGTCTTATCCTGATACCGCTTTGAGGAATAGTGCCCAGGCCGCGCCACTCGGTATCGCACGGCTCGAAGACCTGCTGCA
>DAOVDS010000352.1 GCA_030669415.1 bacterium | reverse complement strand
GTCGATTTCGCGCGCTTCACTACAAGCTTGGGCACTTTGCGAGAAGCCATCTGCGCTCCTGTGATAAAACTCCTACTCCACCCTAAACATACCTCAGAAAACGAGCACGCGCAACCTAAAATCTGCTCTTTTATACCATCTATATGGACGTATCACACCTTCGCAAACCAATCGAAAACTTCCGTTTCTCACAAATGAAAAACTGTGAGTCCCACCTCCTTTCCGGCAAAATGCTCAGACAACCTTGCACACAACAGTATTTCGTGTTATCCTCTTGCGCAGAAAGACTATGTGTGGACGTGTTCCGGAGTGTCTCGCATGAGGAAGTTCAGTTACATTCTTCTGTTTGCACTTGTGTTTGCAGTCTGCCTGCCGCTGTGTGCGGATACCGTCTATCTCAAGAACGGGAATACGCTCAAGGGGAAAATTGTCAGACAGACGAACACGGAAGTTGAGATACAGGTCGGGCATTCGGGCACTGTCACTATTGGCCGTAGTGAAGTGGAGAAGGTAGAAATCAACGAGGACTACGGTGCCCTCGACAAGCCCCCCAAGGAAGAAGAGCCGGAGGAGCCGCAGAATCAGAAAACCGGCGCCAAGCCGTCCGGCTTCAGAGGCTTCATACTCGGGCTTACGCTCGGGTTCATCCTGCTCGCCGCCGTTTTTGCCTTTCCCATAGTTGGCTTCTGCCTGTGGCTGGCTATAAGGATTTTTGACAGCGATAACCCCAAAAACAGATACCTGATAGCCGTCCTGTGGCTCATAGCGCTGTTTGCGCTCAGCATTCCGGTGGGAATCCTGCTACCCGAGCCGGCAGCGCCGGTTGTCAACATAATACTGACCATGCTGGTGCTGATGCTCTATTACAAGCTCGGATTCCTGAAAGCAGTCCTTGTCTTTTTCTTCACCATAATACTCGAAGTGCTTGCCGTGATACTCATTCTCGTCGTCCTGTGGGCCGCGCTGACCGCAGCCTGATGGCATAATTGGCGACGCTCTTACAAAGGAGGGCAGGGCGCTGTTCCGGGAAATTGAGCATGCTTCGGAAACCGGTTTTGTCGCGGAAGGCGAGACGCTTGAGGAGCTCTTCGCCGACGCCGCAAAAGCCCTGTTTGAGATTATGACTGACACAGTTAGGGTCGGCCAGTCAGTTCAGCGCTCCGTTACGCTCAAAGCGCAGGACATGGGCCAGCTCATGCACGCGTGGCTGGAAGAGCTCAACTTCCTGAGCCAGACTGAGCACGAGTTCTACAGCCGATTCGAGGTCAGCATCGAAGAGAACAGGCTTGAGGCCACACTTGGAGGCGAGCCGATTGACTTCGAGAAGCACGAGCTCAGAAGCGAAGTAAAAGCCATAACCTACGGGGATTTCTACTTCAGGAAGAGTGATAAGGGAACATGGCAGACGCAGGTGATAGTTGATGTGTGAGTTTCTGCTGGAGGAGGCGAATCAATGTCCAATCAGTTCAACCTGACGAGAATCGAAGAAGCTATCTGGGAGATCCCCAAAACGGGGAATATGCGGACCTCCGCGCGCATAATCTCCACTGAGAAGATGCTCAAGGTGCTTGGCGATTCGCTCAAGCAGGTCCGAAACGTGGCGGAGCTTCCCGGGATTGTCGGGCACGCGCTCGCAATGCCCGACATCCACTACGGCTACGGCTTCCCGATAGGCGGTGTTGCGGCCTTCGACATGGATGAAGGCATTATCTCGCCGGGCGGCGTCGGCTACGACATAAACTGCGGCGTGCGCCTCATGGCGTCAGACTTCGACTATGAAGAGCTCAAAGACAAGCTCGAAAAAATCGCCACATCGCTGTCCAGGGGAATCCCCGCCGGTGTCGGCAGGGGAGGCGACCTGCGACTCACCGTCCAGGAGGAGCGCAAGGTGCTCGAGCAGGGCGCAGCCTGGGCGCTCGAACACGGCTACGGCACAGGCGCCGACATCGAGAACATAGAAGAGCAGGGCACCATGCGCGGCGCGGACCCCGACACTGTCTCCGACAGGGCTCTCAAGCGCGGGCGCGACCAGCTCGGAACGCTCGGCTCGGGCAACCACTTCGTCGAGCTCGGTATTGTCGAGACTGTCTATGACAGCCGGCTTGCGCAGGCGCTTGGCCTGCGGGAGAACCAGGTTACACTTATTATCCACTCGGGCTCGCGCGGGTTTGGCCACGAGGTCTGCCAGCAGCAGATAAAGAAGATGAAGCGCGCCATGGAGAAATACTCAATACATGTGCCTGATATACAGCTCTGCTGCGCACCCATAAAATCGCCCGAAGGCCAGCGCTACTTCAGTGCCATGCGCTGCGCCGTAAACTACGCGTTTGCCAACCGGCAGATGCTCGCACACCGCGCTCGAAAGGCAGTCTCAGAAGCCCTAGATATCCCGAAGGGCACGGAAGTGTTCCGCACAGTCTACGAGGTGGCGCACAACATAGCGAAGATTGAAGAGCACGAGGTGGATGGCAAGCGGATGACGCTGTGCGTTCACCGCAAGGGCGCGACGCGGGCCTTCGGGCCCGGCAGGCCCGAGATTCCCGAACACTACCGCGATGTCGGCCAGCCTGTCCTTATTCCCGGCGATATGGGGCGCTACTCCTACGTGCTTGTGGGCCGCCAGGGAGCAATGGAGAAGACGTTCGGCTCCACCTGCCACGGCGCGGGAAGAATCATGTCCCGCAAGGAAGCGACAAGACGCGCCGGCGGGCGGCGCATCGATGATGAACTGCGCGACAAGGGAATCATCGTCAGGGCTGCGAGCAGGCGCGGGCTTGTAGAGGAGATGCCGGAGGCGTACAAGGATGTATCAGACGTGGTGGAAGCGGTGGAATTGGCCGGGCTCTCAGCGAAGGTGGCGCGCCTGCGCCCGCTCGTAGTAATAAAAGGATGATATATGGCACATGTGCAAAGCAATAGCAAGGATTAGCTGGTGGAAATTCTTCTCATAAGGCATGGCGAGACGCAGTGGAACCGCGAGCTTGTCTTTCGCGGGCGTGCCGATATCGAGCTTTCCGAGCGCGGAAAGAAACAGGCCCAGTTGCTTGGCGAGCGGCTGGGCAGTATGGAAATCGATGCGATTTTTTCGAGTCCGCTTCTCAGAGCCACGCAGACAGCCGCGCCAGCCGCTGAAAGACTGGGAATAGACGTTTTTCCTGACGAAGCGCTGATTGATGTGGATTTCGGAGACTGGACAGGCCTTTCACGCGATGAGGTCAGCGAGAAGTTCCCGGACGCATTCAAGAAATGGCACGCCAATCCGCTTGAAGTGAGTTTCCGCGACGGTGATGTAATGCGCGAAGTGCAGCAGAGAAGTCTCAACTACCTGCGCGAAGCTGCTGCAAAGGATTACAGCCGCATCGCCATCGTGACGCACAGGGTGATACTGAAATTGCTGCTGGTTTCAATCCTGGAAGCGTCAGAGAGGGCGTTCTGGCTGATTCAGTTCGACACGTGCTCCGTAAGCGCTCTTGAAGCGACCGGAAATAGTCTGCTGGTGAAGTACCTCAACGACACGCACCATCTGAGGCCGCTTGCAGGCGCAGGATTGCCCGATTTCTGAGAATGACATATCCGCAACGTCCGATAATAACTATTATGTTGCGTTGCGGAACAATATTCGGGATACTCGACTGTGCATGCTACTACACGTAACACCAATAAGCCTTAACTCATCTTCTCAATATCTTCTTTATACTTACTGAAACAAGAATCCCGAAATGCTCTAGAGGCAGATCCCGGTAT
>DAOVDS010000148.1 GCA_030669415.1 bacterium | reverse complement strand
CGCCTCATCGACTGAGAACTGGAACTGGCCCGGCATGGAAGAGATTGGTTTTCGCACCTTGCGCCCGGGGCGCACAAACAGCGGCGCGATAAGGTCGTCTACGCTTAAAGAAGTCTCCCTGACCAGGCGTCTCATCGCCTTATTCTGTCTCAGGCGCCTCATGCGTGTTTCCGGAAATTCCATGTTGTCTCCTTCGACATACCAGCAGGCCGGGGCCTGCGGCTTCATTTTCACCACGCCTTCCGGTCCGCCGTACGGCGGATGCTTCCGAATTACCTCTCTGATTCTACGTATCTGGCAATCGCCTGTGCGAGGCCGGATATTGTATACTCTTTCGCCTCGACATCAAGGCGAAGGCCCAGCCTTCTTGCGACCCGCGAAGTGACGGGGCCGATAGATGCAAGCCTTGTGCCCCGGAACAGCTTGCGCAGCCCCTGCGGGCCGAGGTTGCGCCTGCCGGAGACGATTTTCACCAGACTGCGCACTGTAGAACCGCTTGTAACTGTAACAAAGTTCACTTGACGAAGCAACTCTCTGAGTTTTGCAGGCTCAACGCGGGCCGGGACAGCTTCATATAGACTCTTCACGCTTACCGATGCGCCAGCCTCGCGCAGGCGCCGCGGGAGCACTTCACGTGCGCCCTTCGCCCTGAGCAGCAGGACCCGCTTGCCTTTGAGATTCTTCGCGCCCATCATATCAGCGATGGACTCCGCAACATACCTTTCGGGCACTGCGTGTATCCTGACGTGATGCCTGCGAAGCGCCTGTGCGGTTCTCGGCCCTATGGCGACAACCGAGGCGGCGCGAAGCGCCCTTGCGCCCGCTTTGGCACCGGCCCGGCGGAAGAAGTCATCCACCCCGTTGCGGCTGGTAAAAACCACGTAATCATACTTGAGTTCGCCTTCGCGAAACCGTTTGATGAACCTGTCCAGCCGCACCGACTCAAGCGGCCGAATCTCAATAACCGGAAACTCGACCGGCCTTGCCCCCAGTTTGCGCAGAAGCTGCGAGAACTCGCCTGCCTGGTGCTTCGCCCGGGTTACCAGGATTCTCATTCCCGTTAGCGGCTTCCTCTCACTCTTAGCCACAGTCCCTTCCTTGCCGCGGAGAACGCACGGAGCATTTCACCACGCCTCCCGGCGTGGTGCTTCCGGCACTTAAAGGAATTATCTCGATTTTCCTCTGCGTACCTCTGCGCCTCTGCGGTTAAGATCACATTAGCGTTTCCCCCCGCGGGCCTGCTCGAGGATTTCTGCCGCGCCGCCTGCCTTGAGCTCCTGCGCCACCTGCCACGTGACATCGCGCCAGTCCTCCAGGCTGCCCCGGGCTTTCGCCTTCACCACCGGAGCGCCTTCAGGAGAGACTACAACGGCGCTCAACTCGACGCGGCCATCCGCTGCACGTGCGAGTGCGCCAATCGGGGCGCGGCACCCGCCGCCAAGGAGTTCCAGAAGCTGCCTTTCCGTTAGTGCTTCAATTCTGGCCGTGTCATCCTCGAGGGGTCCGACTGTCTCAAGTATCTCACCATCCATTGCGCGCGTCTCGACTGCGACGATGCCCTGTCCCGCGGCAGGAAGCATGATTTGGGCATCGAGAATCTCCGTGACTCTGTCCTGAAGGCCGAGCCGCTTCAGGCCCGCCGCGGCGAGCACGATTGCGTCAAGCTCCATGCTCTCAAGTTTCTTGAGCCTTGTCGGCACGTTGCCCCGCATAGAGACAATCTCGAAGTCAGGGCGATGAGCCCGAAGCTGCGCAGCCCTGCGTATGCTGCCGGTGCCTATTCGTGCGCCCTGGCGCAGGCCGGAAAGCCCGGTGCCGGTTCTTGAGACAAGGGCATCGCGCGGGTCCTCCCGCGCAAGAACCGCCGCGATGACCAGGCCCTCCGGCTGCTGGATGGGTAGATCTTTCAGGCTGTGAACTGCTATGTCGAGAGTCCTGTTGAGCAGTCCGCGCTCTATATCCCTGGTGAAGACCCCCGTGCCAATCGCGGGTATTGATGCGTCCGGGAAGCGGTCGCCGGAAGTCTTGACAGCCCTTACGGTGAAAGCGTGTTGGGGCCAGGCCGCGTCGAGCAGCTCCACGACCTGCCGCGCCTGCGCCATCGCAAGCTCGCTGCCCCTTGTGCCGACAATCACTTCGCGCGTTTCGCTGGACAAGGCAGCTCCTTCAATACGACCTTTTCGCCTGATTCTATGCCCACTGCAGGGCGCCTGTCAACATCCAATGCTTACAATGCCAAATGGTTGATAGTTGTTGACAATTCATTCTAAAGGGGCTATTTATGATATAATGTTGTTTCTGTCGTGGGCGAAATGAATTCATAGAGGCGATTGTGGCTTCTCTGGATAAAATCAAAATACGGGGTTTCAAGTCTATACGAAAACTTGAGCTTGACCTGAAGCCCCTGAATGTGCTTATAGGTGCGAACGGGGCCGGCAAGTCCAACTTCCTTTCCATCTTTGAACTCCTCCACAACTTGGCTAATGGACGGCTTCAGCTATATGTCGGGGAATCCGGAGGTGCAGAACCCCTTTTACATTTTGGGAGTAAAAGAACCAAGAGAATCAGCTTGTCCATCAGCTTTGCCAGTATCAACACTTTACCACTCGAATATAGTTGCGATTTAGTTCCGTCAGCGGACGACAGCCTGATTTTTGAGTTTGAGCGGGAAACGGGCCATGTTAGTAAAGGGATAGCGTTTGCCACCTTAGAGAAGGGTTACAAAGAAACCAAGCTCATAGAAGAGAAGCGAGTACAGACTTTCCCAAAGGCAATCCTGCCCATACTTGAGAACCTGAAAGTATATCATTTTCATGACACCAGTGTCTCCGCAGGCATTAAGAAGAAGTGTAAAATAGATGACAACATGTATTTACGGACGGATGGTTCCAACCTTGCTGCTTATCTTTACATGCTGCAAAAACCATCTCCCCAGCACTATGACAATATCATTGGCACAATCAGGCTCGCGGCGCCGTTTTTTGACGACTTTCAACTGAGGCCGGACCCGCTGAACAATGACAGAATCAAACTTGAGTGGCGAGAAAAAGGGTCAGATGCGTACTTTGATGCAAGCTCTCTTTCAGACGGCACGTTGCGTTTCATGTGCCTGGCAACACTGCTGCTTCAGCCAAATGTTCCGGATACTGTTATCATAGATGAACCAGAACTGGGGCTGCATCCTTATGCCATTGCGCTGCTGGCGGACATGCTGCGAAGCGCCTCCACCAGAATCCAGGTAATTGTTTCCACGCAATCAGTAACGCTGGTCAATCAGTTCGCTCCCGAAGATGTTATTGTGGTTGAACGGGATAAATCTCAGTCTGTTTTCAAAAGACCGACAGCAAAAGAAATTTCAAGCTGGCTTGAAGACTACGGCGTAGGTGACCTCTGGGAGAAGAACATCATCGGCGGGCGGCCATCCTGATGAATAAAGTCCACGTTCTCGTTGAAGGGCAGACCGAAGAAACTTTTATCCGGGACATCCTCTATCCGCACTTTGCAGCTCAAGGGATCTATCTGGTTTCCAAGCTGGTGACGACAAAGCGCACGAAGGTGGGTCCTGATTTCAAGGGAGGTGTGACCAATTATCGGAAAGTCAAAGATGACCTGCTTCGGCTTTTAGGCGACACGAGCGCAGTCGCCGTTTCGACCATGATGGACTACTACGGCCTCCCGGATGATTTCCCCGGAAAAAGCTCGGTAAAGGGAGCAACGTGCTATGAGCGCGTTACTTACCTGGAAAAGGCCTTTGAGAGGGACATAGACAGCCCGAGGTTTATCCCTTATCTCTCATTGCACGAGTTCGAGGCAATGCTATTTGTCTCGCCGGGGGAAATGGGAAAAGTCTTCCCCGATGCTGAGGTAGAGAATAACTTATCAGCAATCGCAAGCAGCTTCCGAACGCCGGAAGAAATCAATGAAGGTTCAGAAACTCACCCCTCAGCTCGTATCTGCAAGCTTGTGGTCGGGTATCAGAAGCGGTTGCATGGCCCTATGGTCGCAGCAAGGATAGGGCTTGCGAAAATCCGTGAGAGATGTGCACACCTCAACAATTGGCTGCACAAGCTTGAGAACCTAAGGCAATGAAAAAGTTCCTGAAGGTAATCGGGTCGCTGAGGATAACTATCACGGTGGTGCTGCTTATCGCGGGTTTCTCGGTATACGGCACCCTGATAAAGCAGGAAGAGGCGATGTCGGCGGTATATCACTCGCCGCAGTTTATCGGCCTGCTTATCCTGTTCGGCGCCAACCTCGTTGCCTGCACTATGCTGCGGCTCCGGTTCCGGCTGACCCAGACCGGCTTCCTGGCGACGCACCTGGGCGTTCTTGTGATTCTCGCAGGCGGGATTGCCGGGTTTACGGGCGGCGAAAGCGGGGGCCGCAACCTCGCAGAAGGCGAGACGGCAAGCGAGTTCTACGCCCGCGCACAGGCCGACCCGAAAGAAATCCTGGAAAAACTGAGGGTTGCGTTGGAGGGCACGGGCGGGCGCATCGTGGAAGCGGACCAGGAGACGGCAACCGCCGAGATACCGATGAAACAGTTCAGGGCCGTCATGCAGGCCCTGGGCGAGAGCCTGGTGTTTGAGAGAAGGGGGATGGAGGAGGACATTATAACAGTCGATTTCATCCTCGGAATCAAGATTGTCGAAAAGCCCCTCCCTTTCACCATAAGGCTCGACAAGTTCAGCGTGGACTACTACACCGGGGACAGCCATAACTACGGCAGCCTCGTAGTTGCAGACCAGGAAGACCGGATTATCGGCAGCATTCCGGTGGAGCGAGGCAGGGGCGGTGTTGTCAAAGGCTACGCGATTACTGTCGGCGAGTTCCTGCCCAACTTCGTCATTGACGCCGGAACCCGCAAGGCGAGAACCCGCAACCGGATACCTGATAACCCGGCAATCCGGGTGAGTATTGTCCAGGGTCCCGGAGCAAAGACGGCCCAGGAGGAATCATTCTGGGTGTTCGCCAACCACCACGGGGTGTACGAACACATGCGCCGGGGCAGAGAGCCGCTGCCGTTTCAGCTTTTCTTTGACTCCCGGGAGCGGGTCAAGTCTTACGTGAGCGAGGTTACAATCCTCGACAAGAACGGCGCCGAAGTAAGGAAGGCATCCATTAAAGTCAACAAGCCTCTGACCTACCGGGGCTACACTATCTACCAGAGCAGCTACGACAAGGAAGCACGCCGCTGGACCGGCTTGCAGGTAGTGACAGACCCTGGTCTGTGGGTGGTGTACGCCGGTTTTGCGCTGCTGCTTGCGGGAGTTGCATTCATCTTCTACGTGAAGCCATACCTTCGCCGGCGCGGAAAAGAGCCAATAGGCAAGAGCCAATAGGCAATAGGGAAGCAGGAGATGGGTCTATTCGTTTTCCCCTATTAGCTGTTGGCCCATTATCCCATGGGGCCCAGCGGGTGTCCGCCAAGGACGTGCAGGTGGATGTGGAACACTTCCTGGCCTGCCTCGCGGTTGGTGTTGAAGATTATCCGGTAGCCGCTGCGGTCAACGCCTTTAAGCCTGGCAACTTCCCTGGCTGCGAGCATCATCTCGCCGACGAGTGCGCCATCCTCCCGCGCGAGGTCGTTTATCGTCGGGATATGCTTACGCGGTATTACCAGCACATGGACCGGCGCCTTGGGGTTGATGTCCTCGAAGGCGAGGGTGTTTTCCGTCTCGTGAACTTTCGCGGCGGGTATCTCACCCGCAAGTATCTTGCAGAAGATGCAGTCTTCGGGCATGGCTGACTCCTCACTTCATTTTGTAGCGTTTCATCTTCTTTCGCAGGCCCTCTCGGCTCAGGCCCAGCTTCTGGGCGGCGAGTGACTTGTTGCCCTCGCTCTCGGCGATTGCCTGCTCGATTATGCGACGCTCCAGGCCCGCGACAGCCTCGGCAAGCGAGCCAGCCTGCAGCTCGTCCGCGGCGGGGCCTGTGCCCAGCTTATCGGAGAGCTCGCCGAGGTCTATCGTCCCGCCGGCCGAGAGCGCGCACGTGCGCTCTACCTCGTTTTCCAGCTCGCGGACGTTTCCGGGCCAGTCGTAGCTCTTGAGCGCCTTGATTGCCCGGGGGGTAAAGCCCTTCCAGATTTTCGAGTACTTGCTGGACGTGCGCTGGAGAAAGTGGTTGGCAAGCACGGGTATGTCATCGCGGCGCTCACGCAGAGGCGCAATCGTTATCGAAATCACATTCAGCCGGAAGTACAGGTCCTCGCGGAACCCGCCTTCCTTTACCAGGGCTTCCAGGTCGCGGTTGCTTGCCGCGATGACTCTTATGTCAAGTGCCTTGGGCGTGCGCGAGCCGAGGCGCTCGACCTCGCGCTCCTGCAGGACGCGCAGCAGGTTCGCCTGCATGGGCACCGGCATATCGCCAATCTCGTCGAGGAACAGGGTGCCTTTGTGGGCAGCCTCGATCTTCCCGGGCCTCTCCTCGACCCCGGTGGCTACGCCCTTCTCAATTCCGAAAAGCTCGCTTTCAAGCAGCGACTCCGGCAGCGCGGCGCAGTTTATAGCGACAAACGGCTCTTCGGCGCGCTCACTCTCCGCGTGAATCGCCTTGGCGAGCAGGTCCTTGCCTGTGCCGCTCTCGCCTGTTATGAGAACGCTGGCGGCAGAATCGGCGACCTTGCGCGCGAGGCTGCGAAGCTCCTCCATCTGGTGCGAGACGCCTATGAGCGCATCGAGCGAGAACTCGGCCCGGAACTGCTTCAGGAGCCGCGTCTTTTCACGGTGGAGGTGCTCGTATTCCAGCGCGTTCATAATCGCGACGGCGGCCTGCGTGGCGAAGGCGTAGGCGAGCTCCTCGTCATCCCTGTTGAACTGGCCTTCCCGCTTGTTCAAGACCTGGAAGACGCCGATTCGCTTGCCCTTGGGGCCCAGGAGAGGCACTGTGAGAATACTGCGCGTGCGAAAGCCCGTCCTGCGGTCAATGGACTTGTGGAACCGCTTGTCCTTGTAGGCATCCTCGATGTTGACAGTCTCGCCAGTCTTGTAGACGTGCCCGGCTATGCCCTTGAGCTTGTCGAGCTTTATGCCTTCCGAGCTCACGCCGAGCGCGACTTCGCTCGCAAGCTCGCTGCCGTCGGCCGACACGATGAATATGGATGCGCGCTTCGCCTCCATGAGCCGGGCAGCCTCGGTCGCAATCATGTCCAGAAGGTCGCTGACGCGGTGGACCTGCGACATGGCGCGGGTGACGGAAAGGAGCCCTTCGAGCCGCTCGACTTTTTTCTTGAGTCTTTCGATATCGTCCAAATTTGAGTTCTCCGTTACGTGCATGAATGTTACCTCAGCCGTACTCCCGTGTCAAGCACGAGCCGGAGCCGATACGTCTCTGCCATTACAAATAACGCGCAACTTTGTAATGGCCGTCCCGGCAATCATGGGGCAGAATTAGGCAGGAAACAGCCGGACAACTCACAGGTGCAAAGCTATGAAGAAGTTCTTCGAAGATACAGAACATGTCACCTACATTGTATTCGAAATAGTCGTAGTTCTGGCTCTTGCACTGCTGGCTGCCCTGAATTCCGCACTGCACATGGCGGCGGCATACGGGCACTATGATGCCGCCTATCTGCTGATAGCTAAGGGTGCTGACATCAACGCTTCAGACAGGTACGGCCAGACGCCGCTTGACATGGCCATGGGTTTTGACAGGCACGAAGTTGAGAGCCTGCTTCGCTCACGCGGAGGCGTTTGCGGCAACAGATAACAGAGTGGCCAATCAGCACGGGAAGCGTGAAGGCATAGTGAAGCTGCTGGAGGGCAGGCGGTGAGACAACAGGGTGCGTCATGGGAAATATACTTGTTAGTGCACTGAAGTATCTGGACATCGGGCTTTTTGTTCTCGAGATAGCCGCCTTAATCTACTGGCTGGACCGGAAGGTGCGCGGGTAAGCATCTCCGGCCTGAAGACCGGGTTTTTGGAAATCAGGGTGCGAGTAATGAGAAAGAGCCAGGCCGAGGCCCAGAAGCGACCAGAAGACGGGGCTCGAAGACAGGGTAGAGAACGAAAACTGCTGCTGCGCGAGATAGGAGACGCACCCGACCATAATTCCGAGCGTTAGGAGCCTCTCTGAGCCGGTCAGGTTCGGGATTGAGCGCCACATCACAGTCAGGAAGAGGCCCAGCATGATTATGAATGGCGTCAGGGCTGCGAGGCCGCCTTCGTATGCGATTTGGAGCAGCAGGTTCTCCGGCTTGTCGGGTGTGCTGTGCATTCTGCCGGAGTAGCCCAGCTCGGCAGGTTTTGGCGCTTCCTCGGGGAATACCTCCCCCATGGTATCCGGCCCCCACCCGAAGGCGGGCCGGCGCGCGATAAGCGGCAGCGTGGCTCGCCAGATGTAGGTTCTGACCCGGATGGTTGACTCATCTACCTGTCCAGCCTTCGTGCCCGCGGATGCCCGGGCCAGGAGCGAAGGCCTGCCCATGGCAACTGCCGCCCGGTCAACGAAGATTGTGCACGCTGCGAGCACTGCCACGAGTATGAGAACACGCTTGAGAGACACCTGCGTCACAGGCTTTCGCCTTAACAGGATGATGGCAGCGACAAGGCCGGCTGCCAGGCCCACCCACGCCCCGCGATGGTACGTGGCGAGTATGCAGGAAAAGATGAGCGCAGACAGTAGACAGGAGACAGTAGACAAGAGTAAGCCGCGGGTTTTAACCCGCGGATTCCCGGATGCCCGCGGACTGAAGTCCGCGGCTTTGCTATCCGGAAACAGAAAGAACAGGAGGGGGAAGGGCAGGGCGAGCAGCAGGTAGGCGCTAAGGAAACCGGGGTTGCCGCTTGTGGCGAATGCCCGCCACCAGTCAACGCGCCTGTAGTCGCGCGGGAGGAGCTCAAGGCCGAAGAACTGGAGGAGGCCGTAGGCGCAAGCAACGCCCGCCCCCACAAGGAGGGCGCAAAGGTAGGTCTTCACCCTGCGGGTGGTGTCGGTGGAAGTGGCGAACAGGAAAAAGGCGCCGGCATACATCAGGAAAGCGAGCAGTCCCTCCGAACGATACTTGCGGCCCCAGAAGGCGATTCTCGGGTAGGGGGAAAGGATTGCCGCGACCGTGAGAGCTGCGAGGAAAACGCCGGCGTACAGGAACACGGGGTTGTATTTCAGAACGATGCGTTTCTGCAGGAGAAGCAGGAGATAGAAGACCGCGGCCAGTGCGAGCAGGTAGAGGCCGGCGGTGAGCTTGGGCTTGTAGTAGAAATCGTCATGTCGCCCGTCAAACTCTGCACCTTCCGGAGAGTAGGCGAGGGGTACAAAAGCGAGGAAGATGCAAAGGATGATTGTGAGGCCGCGGCGGGGGAAGTTGCGCAGGTCGTTTGCAGCGCCTTGCGGGGGTTGGTCGTTAAGTCCTTTCATGCGCTACATAATAAGAAAAGGGATACAGACATGCAAGCCCGTATCCCCCGGTTTTGCTGCTCACGCTACGGTCCGATGTTGCGAGTAGCCGCATTGGTCACGAAGATGCAGTCCTCGGTATGTTGAACCGTATCAGAGGCCGTCACGCTGGCGATCTCGGCCTGCGAGACTCCGACTGTATAGACTACATATGTCGGTATATCTCCCGCGACAGTCGGCGGCAAGTAATCATACCCGTAATCGTTTTTGACGACCATAGCGAACGGGTCAGCCGGCCTCTCGTTGAAGAGCCGCGGCTCCATGTCCAGGAGCGCCTGTACCCAGTCCTCAAGGGGGTCATCGTCCGGGAAAATGTTGTTCTTGATATAGTAGTTTCCCAGGGCAGTTTGGATAAGGTGTAGCTCAGCCTTGGCCTTTGTCTCCTTTGTCTCCTGGCTGATGCCGAAAACGGACGGCAGCAGGATTGTGATGAGAATGCCGATAATGGCCAGCACCAGCAGCATCTCAACCAGTGTAAAACCCTTCTGTCTCATGTCTCCTCCTTTCGCAGCGGACGAAAATGCACTTTCGACACTATTCCCTATTTCCTGGCATTGGTCACGTACAAACCCGATGCCGGGGGAGTGGTGACCTCGTCATCAGCAGCGACGGGAGTTGGATTGCCCTTCACAGACCAGATGACGTAAGTGTCCCTCTCGCCAGGGCCGGCTGCTGTATACAGGTCGTACTGGTAAGTCGCTTGGGGAGTGGCCGTACTGTAAAGGTCAAGGGGGATTGTATTAGCCACGCGGCTGTATCCACTCAGAGTAGATA
>DAOVDS010000144.1 GCA_030669415.1 bacterium | reverse complement strand
ATGCATTTTAAAGATGGAATCCGAGAGAGCAAGAATGCAGAATGAAGAATACAGGATACAGAATGGAATTCGCCGTACGGCGAATCGCGCTTCGCGCATCCTTACCCCCCCTGTATTCTGCCTTCTGTATTCTGTATTCTTCACTTCAGCCCTGTATCCTCACCTTCTGTCCGCCGTACGGCGGACTGTATTCTTTCCAAAGAGGAAATATCTCCCCTGTTACTTTTTACAGATACCGTGGGAGCACGGATTTGGGTTGCGCTTGCAGCGCGCCCGTTGCTATACTACGGGAAAAATAACAAGCCCCGGGTTTCATACCCGGGGAAATCAGGAGGTTCAAATGGCCAAGGGAATGGTAGACATATCGGACAAGCCGGTTGTGTTCAGAAAGGCGAGCGCATCAGGGAAGATAACGCTCAAGGCCGGGACTGTCACGGCAATCAGGAAGGGCGAGATACGCAAGGGCGACCCGCTCACCGCAGCCCGGCTTGCGGCGATAGCGGCCGTGAAGAAAACCCCCGAGCTTCTCACCTTCTGCCACCCCATCCCGATTGACTCGGTGGAGGTGGATTTCGAGGTGGGTGATGAGAGTATCGAGGTGAAAGTCACGGCCGCGGCATGGGCCAAAACCGGTGTCGAAATGGAGGCGCTTGTAGGCGCCACAAACGCGCTGAACACCATCTGGGACATGACCAAATACCTTGAAAAGGACAGGGCGGGGCAGTACCCGACGACGCGGATTACCGAGGTCCGCGTGACTGAAAAGACGAAGCTCGCTCCGGAGGAAACTGCAAATGGAAACGCATGAGAAGCACAAGCACGATGCGCCTAAGAACCTGAAGATTGCGGTCATTACAGTCTCTACCTCGCGCACCAAGGAGACGGATGTCAGCGGCGAGGTGCTCAAGGATATTATCGAAAAAAACGGCCACACCATTGCAGACTACGTGGTTGTGCCTGACGAGCAGGATGAGATTGCCGAGACAGTGAGCGCCTTTATCCAGGAGGGCGCTGAGGTGGTGATTGTCAACGGCGGCACGGGCGTTGCGCCCAGCGATGTGACTATCGAGGCGCTGCAGGGGCGCTTTGACAAGGAGATTACCGCTTTCGGGCAGCTTCTGGCTATCCTCTCGTACCAGGAGATTGGGACTGCATTCATGAACTCGCGCGCCACGGCAGGCATAATGGAGGGTACGCCGGTGTTCGTTGTGCCTGGCAGCCCGGACGCGTGCAGGCTCGCGGGCGAGAAGCTGATAATGCCCGAGATTGGGCACACAGTGAAACATGTGAGGGACGGCTAACAGGGCCGCGCCTATTTGCTCTTTGAAATGAGTTTGCTCAGGGCGTGCACGCGCGAGGCGTAGTAGCTGTTTCGCTGGAGCAGGGCGTTTCGCCGGGAGGCATCGTACGGGGTGTGCCTGATTTGCGATTCGGCTCGCTTGAGCTCCTCGGCGAGCTCGCTGCATCTGCCCGTCAGCTTGGCCGCGGCCACGGGGTTGTTGGCTGCCCCGGCTGCGGTGTCCTCGGCTTCGGCCAGGAACTTGTCCACCCGGCGCCAGAGCTGCTCTATCTGCGAGGACTTCAGGTCCCTGTGGCCCAGGAGCGTCGCCCGCTCGCGGTTGGACCGGGCGTGTCGCCTGAGCTGCTGCTCGGCCGCCTCGGGCGAGGTGAAGGCGCCGGAGAGGAATTCGCGCCTCTGCACGGGCGTAAGCTCGTTGTAGTACTTGCGGTACAGGCGCATGCGCTGGGTGTGCAGGCCCTCCCTGGGGCCTGACGCGCAACTGGCGAGAATGACAAGGAGCGCTACTGCCCAAGCTCGAGCTGCTCGCCGCCAAGTATCTTCTTTGTGGTCTTGAAGTGCCATTTTGCCACCTGTGGTAGTTTGTCTTCGCCGTATGTTTTGACGAACTGACGGCCCGCATCTTCGACTTCAAATGCGCCTTTCGGGAAACGCATGCTGTAGAGCTTCTCGAGCTCTTTGAGCTGCTTGAGGAACTCCGCGCGAGCCAGGATTGACGCGGCCGCCACGACAAGCTCGCGCTCGGCGCGTGGCTCCTGGCGCAGGTGCAGCTTCTTGCCCTTCTCCATGAGCGCGTCCGTGACGAGCGCCGGGTCGCCGAACTGGTCGATTACGGCGAGGGTGCAGTCGCGCTGCTCGAGCACGTTCTCGATGGCTCGCGCGTGTGCCCAGGCGAGGATTTTGTTGAGATTGTGCAGCCGGGCGTGCAGCTCGTTGTAGCGCTTGGGGCCGATTGCGATGACCGAGTGCGGGCACGCGGTGATTATCTCGTCCGCGATTCGGGCGACCGCCGCGTCGGAGAGTTTCTTGGAGTCCTGGACGCCGGCTTCCAGCAGCGCCTCCGCGGCCCAGCGGTCGGCCCAGGCAGCCGCGACCACGAGCGGTCCGAAGTAGTCGCCCTTGCCGGCCTCATCGCTGCCTATCACGGGCTTGTCGTAGCGGGCGCCGACAATCTCCTTGAGGAACGCATCAAGGAAAAGCTGCACCGCTTTGCCCTGGACAAGCAGTGTTCCGGTCTTGTGGTAGGTGGCGCTGACATCCTGGCCGATGGCGCTGAAGGAGTCGTCGGGGCCGGTGAGGCGATAGCCCGCATCGAGCAGGCGCTGCTTCAGGAGGGCGGCCTCTTGCGCGTGAAGGTAAGTCGCGGTGAATGTCCTGTCGGTTGCCACGGCACTACCCGAGAAGCTCAAGGATGATGTAAACTGCAAGGCAAATCGCGGCCAGCAGGGTGGCGTAGTTGAGCCAGGTTCCCTGCGGGGTTTGCTGCCATGTGACGTTGGGCATCCATTCCTGCGCTGCCACAGTGATGGGTGATTTCTGCGGCGCAGGGGCGGGCAGGTGTCTGGTGCGGGGCCCGGTGAACGAGAGCGAGCTGAGGGTGCGTGCTTCCGGCTCGAACTCGATTCGGCGCAGCCAGGGGATTGAGAACTTGGGCTTCGAGACCCTGCGGGTGCTGGTCTGGTGTTTGCGAAGCAGGGCGAGCCAGTAGTTGTACTTATGTATCTGCTCGGTCTTGTTGAAGGTGAGGTCTTTCCACCTTCCGCGCAGGCCGTAGGTTGACAGAATGCGCATCCCCTTGTTCTGCGAGGAACGAGTGAAAGTCTCGTAGATGGCCCGGCCGAGCCGCTCGAAGCGCACCTTCGGCTCGTAAGGCACCTTGGCGGGCCTGGGAGCGCTGGGTGGGATGTTCTCGCTGAGCTGGTAGCAGGCGAAAGGCTCGCGTGTGAATACACTGAGCACCAGGCGTGCCGGCGCGAGTGTTTCGCCGTCGATGTGTCCCTCGAGGCGCACGCAGGTTACTGTCAGCACGTCTTTCCATTTGACGTCCACGCTGCGCCCGTCGTCGAGCCTGAGGCGCAGGCCGCGCGAGCCGACACGCACCCTGAAGAGCTGGGCGGTCTCACGCACTTCGGGCAGCTTCCCGGTGGGAATCAGGGCGAGGGGCACATCCTGGCGGAGGAGTTCCTGCGAGAGCGCCTCGGCTTCCTGGGGGGTCGCGTCGCGCAGGATTATCCCGCTTGAGCTTTCGATTCGCCGCGCGGTGACTGAGAGCGGCATGTCGCGCAGGGCCGAGACAAGCCTGACGAGCGGCATGAGCTGGACAGGCCCGCTCTTGGTAATGACCACGGCAGTGAGCTTGCGGGCGCGGGCGACCCTGTCCACGTCGCCCGGGACCTCGGAGACGAGCTGGACCTGTATCTCGGTATCTACCATGCAGGCGATATTATCACAACAAAGTGTAAGAGGCAAGTGCGATTGCGTCTAAGCTGACATTCTCCAACTTCCCCTACCTTTAATAACTGTGCTTGAAAATCTACACGCAGCGGTTATGCTATAGCTGTACGATACTGGAGTGGATAGTATGTTCACCGACCCGGAAGAACTCTATCAGCATCTTGTCTCAAATCCGTCGAACGTAGGGAAGTTTGTCAAGGAGACTCCCGAATCGCATATTCTGGATTACAAGAGCTGGTCAACTCTTAAAAAGCCCGCTGCCCAGAAAGGTGATAGGCGCCTCTCCAACGTGGTCTGCTCGTTTGCCAACACGGGCGGCGGAGTAATTCTGTTTGGCGTGTGCGATAGTCCGCGAAAATTGGAAAAGCACAAGTTCACTGAGCCTGAGATAGAAAATTTGTAGAATGTTCTTTCACGGCAGGTCAATCCACCTTTGTGGTTTGCGAAGTACCAGACCGCGGGCGTTGGTGAAAGCTCAGAGGTTCTGTTGCTCTTTGTTCCGGCGAGCCGCCATATTCATCAGGTCAGAGAAGATATGTGTATCTATGTCCGCTGCGCAAGCACCTCACGAAAAGCGGACATCCGCGAAATAGATGCCCTCTACGCCGCCCGCCCGCAATTTGTGCAACTGACAAAGGCGACTGCTCCTGAGCATCCCAATGAGTTATATAACCGTGGCATAGAGCGCTACCATAACGGTGACCTTGACGGCGCGATTGCGGATTTCACGGGGGTGATTGAGATTAACCCGAGGGACGCCTGGGCATACAACGACCGCGCAATCGCTTACTATGGTAAAGATGACCTTGAGGCTTCAGTGAAGGACTTCAAGGAAGCGCTCAAGATGGCGCCGGACGACCAGGCTATTCGCAGAAACTACAAAATCGTTGCTGTGGAGTATCGCAGGCAACTTCTTGAAGAGGAGCTCGAGCATTTCAAGAAAGGTGTTGTTGAGAATCTCGACCCGGAACTGATACTTGTCTACGGCTCGTATGCGAAGAGGGATATTACCGAGCGGTCGGATTTGGATGTGGTTGTGGTTTTCAAAAGCGATGAGGATTTCTGGCCGAGACAGTTTCTTCTCGGGCGACTCAAACTGCATAATGTCGGAATGGATTCCACCGGCTATACGCCGGAAGAATGGGAAAAGAGAAAAAAGTCGGACATCTTCACAAAGCAGGAAATTCTGCCGTATATGAAAATAATCTACTCAAAAGGGGAAAAGGGTGGCCCAGAAGCCGAATAGCCTGATACCGAAAGAGTGGATTGAACACGCGGAGGTTGACATCAGAACCGCCAAGAGAGGAGTGCGGGATAGAGAAGACCCCCGGGATACGTGGAGCGTTTGCCTCTGTTCGCACCAGATTATCGAGAAAGCGTTGAAAGCGATATATCTTGAGAAGAACGGTGCACTTCCGGAAAGGACACACGACCTGGAGAAGCTCGCTGATTATGCGGACCTGCCGCAACTGAAAGAGCCTGAAATTGCCGCCGCTATCTCGGGACTCAACGAATTCTTTGTTCCGATGAAATACCCGAAGTCGCTGTCAGAGCCACCTTCCTGGGAAGTTGCGGTAAAGGCTTTTGATGATGCAAAACGGGTGTTCGGCCTGGTCAAGAAACTGATTTACGGTACTGCAGCGGGTTAGACTGAACTCGGGAAGAGGTTCTGAAACTGTGAACCTTTTGAGGAGTTGAGCAGTTGAATAGCAGAGCAGCGGACCGCAGGTGAGCAGGATATACCTGCTGTTCTACTGGTCACCTGCTCTGCGCTTCACGCGAGGGTGGCGGAACTGGCAGACGCGCTGGACTTAGGATCCAGTGTCTTCGGACATGGGGGTTCGAATCCCCCCCCTCGCACCAATCAGAAAGGAGAGAAACTGGTATGACGCGGATAAAGCTCGGTGTGGCTCTGCTTGCCAGCTTCCTTGTCGTCCTGACCTCTTGCGACAAGGCGGGCCCCGGTGTGGTCGGGGAGCCAAAGCAGAAGGTTGCTGAGACCACAAATGAGAAGAAGGTCCGGGAGGGACAATCGCTAACCCAAGAGAAAAAGTATTATCTCATCGAACAGGTCAGAATAGTTGATGAGAAGGGGAGTCAAGAGATAAAAGTGGGCTATATAGATCGTGCAGGCAACGTAGTTGTCAAGCCGCAGTTTGATGGCGGAGAAGAGTTTTCTGAAGGGCTTGCAGTTGTGTGCCTTGATAAACACTTGAGTAGATGGGACATTCACACGAAATACGGGTATATTGACACCTCCGGCAGCTATGTTGTGAAGGCAGAACTTGAGGGAGCTTATAGCTTCTCCGAAGGGCTTGGGCGCGTATCAGTAGGCAATAAGTATGGCTTTATTGACAAAGACGGTAAATGGGCAATAAAACCGCAGTTTGTCATGGCTTCTGATTTCAGCGAGGGTCTCGCGGTGGCCAGCGCAGGCGAGAAACGCGGCTACATAGACAAGTCTGGAAAATTTGCTATTGACCTTACCGGCAGGAAAATAAATGGGCAGAAAATATTCTCGTGGCATTCTTTCTGCGAAGGACTGGCAGAGGTTCGAATTGGCAGCAGATATGGCAAATGTGGTTTTATTGACAACACCGGAAAGGTAGTTATTAAGCCGGTCTTTACATTTGTTGGAGATTTTTCCGAAGGCCTGGCACCTGCAGCCGCAGAGACCAATGGGGCGCTTGGGTATATTGACAAAACGGGAAAGTTTGTGATTGAGCCGCAGTTCCAATCCGCTTATCCGTTTTCTGAAGGACTCGCCTGTGTCGAAGTCAACGGCAAGTATGGCTTTATTGACAAGAAAGGGAACATGGTGATACAACCCCGGTTTGATTGGGGCGGTCACCACTTCCCGGGATTTTCTGAAGGATTGTCTGCGGTGCCGATAAAGGAAAGGTGGGGGTACATAAACAGAAAGGGCGAGATAGTCATCCAGCCGCGGTTTGGTACTGCATACCGTTTTGAGGGCGGCCTCGCGGAAGTCTGGTCTGGCGAACCGGAAAAAGGTCAGGGCTACATCAATAAAAAGGGGCAGTTTATCTGGCGCGACGAGGAATAAGCACGCTACTCACTACCGGCTACAGGTTACTTTTCCTTGGTGTACAGGAGGTACGGATGAAGCGGAAGCTGTTGGCGGTTGTATTTGTCATGCTGTTTGCAGGTGCGTGGGGCTGCCCGCCGCCGGCGACGAAGAGCATCAAGTGGGATTCGGGGCACGAGAGTTTCAGGGACGGATACACGGTGCTCTATACGGCGGTGAATGACACGCTCACGTCGCTGATTTTTCTTAATGCCGGCGCGAGTAAGTTCTCTTCAGCCGGCTTTGCGAGGAAGGCCCACGGCGTCTATGATGTCTCCTGCAACGTAGGGGGCAGCGCAGTCAAGATAACTTCTTACGTTGACACAGGGGAAATGGACATTGGTGGCAAGGTATACCAGATAGCGCAGGGGTCTGTGTTCCTGTGCGAGGTCACGGGAGGCGGCGTGCGGGTCACGCAGATTGTCAGGGATATTTCTCAGGGGTATGCGGAGTTCTATTTCCCGCACGACGAGGTGAACAAGCTGATAGAAGACAACGCCGCGGCGAGGGAGTTTGCCATGAAGTGCGCTCCTGCCGAAGAGAGGCCCAAATAGGGCCGGGGCTTTGGGATTTTCCGCCGCCCGCTTCGGCGAGGAGCCTCCGTTTCGCATCGCGGTTTTGCTTTCCAGAATCCCTGTTGCCCCGGAGACGGTTGTGGGGCTGACAGGAATTTAGATGTACATTAAGTTGCGCGGGTGTCGTCTAATAAGGTAAGATTGGATAGGAATTGTATCTCGTCAAGAAGAAGGGTGTCATGCGGAGTTTCTTCACTGCCGCAATGGTTCTGATTTTCGCCTGTGTTGCAGTTGCGTTGTTTGCACAATTCTACGGGCCGGATGGGGAGACTGGAAAGCTCGGAGAAGTGCAGAAGCAGGAGGATGTCCTTCTTGCGCAGGACTCTCGGCCGAAGGAGGAAGCCAAGAAGGAAAAGCCGCCTGAGAAGCGCAGGGAGAGGCGGCCAGAGAAGCGCTGGGAGAGTGACCCCCTCACGACCCAGGAGGTCAAGGATGCTGTAAGTGCGGGGCTTGAGTGGCTGTGCAGAACGCAGGGCAAGAGGGGCGACTGGCCTGAGAGCGAGTGGTCACTGGCGATATCGAGCCTTGCGGGGCTTGCGCTTGCATCCGGTGACCACCCGGGACACGGCAGGTACAGTGAGACTCTCAGGAAGTTTACAGACTACGTCCTGAATTCTGTGACCCAGAGAGGTATGATATGGTGCAGTGCAAACTCGAGACCCGCGCTGGGGCACGGCTTCGCGATGCTTTATCTCACACAGGTATACGGGATGTTCGACCCGAAGCGCAACAGGAGGATAAGGAGGGTAATAAAGAACGGGATACGCCACATACTTACTTATCAGACTGCCGAGGGCGGCTGGTATGAGGACTATTCAAGCACTGCGACGCACTACTGGATAATTACAGTCTCCCAGATTCAGGCGCTTCGTGCTGCGCGCTGCTGCGGCTTTCTGGTGTCCAAGGTGAGAATTGCCAGGGCAATCAAATTTGTCCAGAAGAGCCGATGGTGAACGTGATCAGCCCCCTGCTACGGCATGGATGCCGCACTCATAGTAACGCTTCTCGCTGCCGGCGACTACGGGAACCCGGCGACTAAGAAGCGCATCAAGGACCTCTACGCGAAGACGGGATACAACTACAGGGACCTGAACTACCCGGTCTATACACATCTGTACACATCGCAGGTTATGCACTTCGCGGGCGGGGAGAAGTGGGAGAACTACTACAAGAAGATTCGGGACTTCCTTCTGAGGAATCAGGCAAAGATAAGCGATACGGAAGGCTACTGGAACAGGATGTACCGCGGCCATTCGCACAACCCGCCTGACAGGGTGTATTCGACGGCTGTCGCCTGCATGATACTCCAGATGCCTTACGACTACCTGCCCCTGCTGCAGTACAGGTAGCAACCTCAGCACCAATCGCAGTTCTTGTTTCGCAGAATATTTACCTGCTTGTCTCGCGCTCGGCGAGCATCTTGCGAAGCGCCTGGAGCACGAAGTAGCAGCGGTTCTGTTTCAGCCAGGTGCCGAACTCTGTGCGCTCTTTTCCCTCGAGGACAATCTTGGCACCTTGGTGACCGGGCGTATTCGGCTCACACTCTTGCTCACGAATGGTAGATATGTCAAGCCAGTTGAAGCGTTTTGTCCGGCCTATGGAACCGACACCGGTGAAAATCGTGCCGCTGTGCCCTTCCACAGTGACCACCACCTTGCCGCAGATGAGCATCAGATTGATTGCCCAGAGAAATAGACTGGCGAGGAGAAAAGGAGTCCCGAATAATAACGAGAACCCAAGGTTGAACTCACCCCTGACAATCTGCAGCCAGCATATTCCGCCCACGGAACATCCTGACCAGGCAGTTGCAAAGGGTACCAGGATAAACGCATCACTGGAGCGGGTAGTTGCGCCGACGATGAACCCGTCGAAGGTCTTCTCAAACCACGCGCCGTTTGGTGGGTTCTCCAAGTCGAACTCGTGGTTACTTTCTGGACTTGGACTTTTCACCGGGTTTCTCCATGTTGATGGCGGGAAGTAAGATACACGTTTACCGGGTGCCTTTCAAGGCAGTTTAGCCGCGCCGCCTGCGGCGCGGATGTCCCCCGGGTGTAAAACCCGGGGCTTGAATATATGGACAAACAGATGCAAACGGATATAATGTGACTGGCATGCTTTGCGCGGAGGGAGCTGATGGACAAGTTACGGCTGATTATATTCGCGGCAGTGCTGCTTGCGGCGATAGCGTTCCTGGTGGTTGGTGGTTTTATTACCAGTCACAAGCAGTATTCGCGCTTCGGCGAAGCTTCGGCGCCATACGAGGGTTCGGACCCGGTGCTTATACGCGAGTACTCGTTCACCTGAAGCGTGTGAGACCGCCTGTAGGAGGGTCATGCGTGCCATGACCACGCGCATCAAGAGACGCATAGTTCAACTGGTATCAGTTGCAGGGCTGAACTGGTACCTGTTTGTGCCATGGCTGGGCAACTACAGTCGTGGGTTCTGCGCGCCGGCGCTTAACTGCTGGACATGCCCGGCGGCGGCGTTTTCCTGCCCGATAGGGGCGATAGGCACCTCCATGGGGAGCCACGTTTTCCCGTTTTTCGCGCTGGGGCTTGTGCTGCTTTTCGGTGCGCTGGCGGGGCGGTTCTGGTGCGGGTGGATTTGCCCGTTCGGCACGCTTCAGGACTACGCCTACAAGATACCGACATACAAGCTCCGGCTGCCGCATCCGGTGACGTACGCACGCTACGTGTTTCTTGTGGGCGGCGTGTTTGTCATACCGTATTTTTTCGGCACAGGCTCGAACCTGTTCTGGTGCCAGTACTGCCCTGCGGGCCGGATTGAGGCGGGCATATACGCGAAGTTCGTATCGCCCGCGTGGCCGGAAACCTGGCGTTTTGTGGTGCTCATGGGGTTTGTGCTGTTTTTCATTGCGGTTCAGCGGGGGTTCTGCCGGGTGTTCTGTCCGCTGGGGGCTCTTTTCGGGCTGCTCAACAAGATAAGCCTCTGGCGCATGATACTTTCAGGCGAGAACTGCAAGACCTGCGGGCTGTGCAAGAAGGTCTGCCCCGTTGACCACGCCGTTAACGAGTCGCCGGACTCGCCCGACTGCATCCGC
>DAOVDS010000428.1 GCA_030669415.1 bacterium | reverse complement strand
CGGTGCGCTTTGTCTTGCAGCTTGCGCCGGGCGAGCAGAAGGAGTTTACATACAAGCTGACCACTCTCCACGGCAAGAACTCGAACCGCTAAACATCTCATGAAAGAACCAGGGGCAGTCTCAAGTAAGACCGCCCCTTGTGTGTTTTTCTGTAGTGCCTACCGTCCCTGGCCGGGAAGTGTCACTCCTTCGGCTTGCGCACGCTGCATTATGTATGCGCCGAGCGGGTCATTGTCGATTTTTATGTCCATAGCGTTCTCAATTTGCAGCGCTTCGAACGCCTGGAACTGCTTCCGCGACAAGGCCTGCTTGAAGGCATCCCTGGTTTCCTGCTGCATCCTGACTATCTCGACGAAGTAGGTTTTTTCGGTGCCGGGCACCTTCTCTGCCGCGAGACTCAAATAAGCTTTCATGGCTTTTTTCTTGGCCTCTGGTCCTTCAGGGTTACCTGATTTGAGGACTTCTATAAATACATCAGCAATCTCATCGAGCTTGCTACTGCCATCGGCGCGCGGTGTCTTGAGAAGTGTCATCAACTCGTTCTTTTTCTGGCGAATGATGTCCTCGAGCGCGTCGCGCTCAACCTCCTCGAGATCGAGGCGTGCGGCGACCGCCGACAGCGGGGGCTCTTTGCCCATGGGCTGGCGGCCCTTGATTTTCTCTTCTATCAGGTCTTCGATATCTTCCCTGCGGACCGTCCCGCCTGCCGCCCCTGAAGGAGAGATCTGAACAGCCTTCTCGAGCCTGGCCATCTGGACCTTGCTCTTCTTGTCATATTCGCGCAGGGCGCCGACCTATGTGCCAAGCACCTCGACCCGCGTATTCACACCGGCAACCTTCTCGCGCAGGTCGGCCATGTCTTTTTCCAGCGCCTGCGGGCTCGCAGAAGCGTCTGCCGCTTTCTTGTTCTGCTGCTCCTGGAAATCGGCGAACTTGTGCTCGGCGGCGGCGAGTCGCGACTCCAGGCTCTCGATAGTGCTGTTTAGCTGCTCTGTCTCGTGGCTTCGCTCGAGATAGCCGTAGCCTGCGGCACCGGCCGCACCGAGCGCCAGAATCAACGCCACAAATGTCAGAACTGTCTTCATCTCCATCCTCCTTCAAATTCTCCGGCGGGACAGGCCCGCTTGTCCCCAGGTTCGCGGGGTTCGAAATCCGCCTAATCCTCTTTTTCCGAGCCGGCGTCTTGTGCCTTTTCCTCGTAGCCTTTCTTTATGGTCAGCTTCCCGTCGCTTGCGAGAAACCTCTGCAGCGTCTCGCCGTCGAAACGAACAATCAGAATCGTGTTGCCTGAGAATGCGGTTGTTTCATGGTAAACAAGGTAGCCGGACAGTATGAGCCAGCTCACACCATTGTTTTTTCCCTGAAGGTAGGTGTATTCCACCTTGCCTTCGCCCAGGTCGTTCTCGAAGTCGGGCTTGCCGAAGATTGTGCGTATCTGCGAGCGCGTCGTCTCGCCCGGGATTATCTCGATAATTTTGGGCACCGTTACGTTGTCGCCTATGCCGCGCCTCGCCGAGGCGCAGCCGCCGCAGAGCAGGGCAGGGAGCAAAATGAGCGCAAGCAGTCTATTCACCGAGCATTCCTCCCGAAACTCCGCCCGCCTGCGACCCGCCGCCCGCGGCACGCACGCTGAAGTTCCAGTCAATCACCGTGTCTCCGCTGAACGTCACGCTGAGCATCTTGAACTTGGCCGAGCTCACCGAGTCCACGTAAATTACGAAAATCGGCGGCACCTGCCACATCTGCAGCTTTGAATCGCCGGAGATAAACATGTACACTTCGAACCCCTTCGAGTTCACCGTGATTGACACGGGCGCGCCGAACATCGAAATGATTTCCTCTTTGGTCGTCTCGCCGGCTTCTATCTTCTTCACTTCCGCGTGCTCTATGTCCCGGGGGCTCATGGACATCCTTGTTGACGTGCACCCGGCAAGTACTGCAAGAAGAATAGCCGCGCCAGTTACCCTAAAGAACGTGCGAGTCAAGGTCGGCTCCTCCTGAAGTGCTGCGCTTCTTGAAGAACGACAGCGTGACCGCGCCGAGCCCGCCTGCGAAGTAATAAATCGCGATAATACTCCAGCCCAGAAACGGGATTGCGCAAAGGAAGGCGATTGTACTCCAGCCGACCGTGACTTCCGCAAAAGCGCTGGGCTCGTGCTTGGAGGCCCGGAGTATCTTCCTGCCAAGCGCCCGGCTCCTGCCGTGGATGCCCACGAAAAGCAGTATCAGCACAATGACCGAAATAACCATGCCCA
>DAOVDS010000109.1 GCA_030669415.1 bacterium | reverse complement strand
GCAGGGGAACTCGTGGTATGGGGTCACAGAACCTGGCGCACTTCTGGATAATAGCCATGATGATTCTGGGCAACGTTGGGTATATTGTCCAGCGCAGGCGGGAGCGCCAGGAAAAACAGCGCATAGAAATGGCGGGAGAGTAAATGGCAACTGAACTCGAAGCTAAAGATGCCAAGCGCAAGAAGATTGAGCTTATTATTCTGCTCATGATCGCGGCGGCCGTCCTGATATTCATGGTGCAGGACATGGTCAGGGCTGCGGCAAGTGCCCAGAGAGGCCAGGGCTTCGACGCCCTCTTTGACCGCTTCATTGTTGGCATAGCCGCAATATGCACTATCCTCATTTACTCGTTTCTGTACCGCGAGAACCCGTTTTACAGGTTCCTTGAACACATCCTGGTTGGCCTGTCCGTAGGATACTGGACCATGTTCACCTGGACACAGGTGATGGACCCGCTCTGGCTGGGCAGGCTTAAGGGCAGCGAAGGGCTGCCGCCCAACCTGTGGTGGATACTGCCTGTCTTTCCCGGCTTGCTGTGGTACTTCCAGCTCTCGCGCAAGAAGGTGTGGCTTAGCCGTATCGTAATCATGTTCTTTATGGGCACAAGCGCCGGCCTTTCATTCATGGGGATTTTCAACCTGCTGCTCACACCGGGAAAAGGCCAGATTCAGCAGAGTTTCAAGCCTTTCCTCACAAGAATAGGCGGAAGCTGGACCGTGACAGGTGCCAACATTAATGGCATCATCTTCGTCGTCGTTATGCTCTGTGTGCTGTCGTACTTCTTCTTCTCCTTCAGACATGACAAAATCAAGATACTGCCAGTCACTTCGCGCCTGGGCCGGTACTTCCTGATGGTTTGCTTCGGCACCATATTCGGCATGACTGTCCAGGGCCGCATGTCTCTGTTCATTGACCGGCTCACGTTCCTGTACACGGAGTGGCTAAAAGTGCTTGCCGGGTAGGGATGCGTTTGCTATCATCCATGTTCCTTGCCGAAAGCTGAGGCTATTCTGGGCGGAAAGGCTTTCTCTTGGAAAAGACAACGCGGATACTTGCAACTGACTGCGGCAGCACCACCACCAAGGCGATTCTCATCGAGAAGGAAGCTGACGAGTACCGGCTGCAGGTGCGCGGTGAGGCCCCCACAACGGTCGAGTCGCCTTTCGACGATGTCACTATCGGTGTCATAAACGCGGTGACGGAGGTCGAAGAGCTTGCCGGCGTGAAGGTCCTTGAGAATGGCAAGATAAAGAAGCGCGATAAGCCGCAGGGCGACGGGGTTGACATTTACTTGTCCACCTCGAGCGCGGGCGGGGGCCTGCAGATGGTCGTCGCGGGCGTGGTGCGGCGAATGACTGCCGAGAGCGCGGAGCGAGCCGCGCTTGGCGCCGGGGCTATTGTCATGGATGTCATGGCAATTGACGACATGCGCAAGGAGTACGAGAGAATTACCCGCATGCGACACCTGCGCCCGGACATTATCCTGCTTTCCGGCGGTATCGATGGGGGCACGAAAAGCCACGTCATGGGCCTGGCTGAGACAATCCTCGCAGCCGACCCGAAACCCCGGTTCGGCATTGGCTTCAAGCTGCCTGTGGTCTACGCCGGCAACGCGGCGGCACAGAAGGATGTCTCGGACCTAATCGGCGAGCGGCTCGACCTCAAGATAGTCGCCAATATCCGACCCGTTCTTGAGAGGGAGAACCTGCAGCCCGCGCGTGATGCGATTCACGAGGTGTTCCTCACACACGTCATGAGCCATGCCCCCGGCTACGACAGGCTGATGACCTGGACAGACCGCGATATTATGTCCACGCCGCACGCAGTCGGCATCATAATGCAGACAATCGCCAAAGAAGAGGAAATAGATGTGCTGGGCGTTGACATAGGCGGCGCCACGACCGACATATTCTCCGTCTTCGGCGATACTTTCAACCGCACGGTCAGCGCGAATCTGGGCATGTCCTACTCGGTATGCAATGTCCTGCTGGAGGCGGGCATAGAGAATATCGTCCGCTGGCTGCCCTTTGCACCCGACCAGAAGGACATAAAGAACCGGCTGCGAAACAAGATGATACGCCCGACCACCATCCCGCAGACCATGGAGGACTTGATAGTTGAGCAGGCGACGGCACGTGAGGCGCTGCGCCTCGCCTTCATTCATCACGGCATGCTCGCCGTGGGGCTCAAGGGCGTCATGGTGCAGCGAACCATAGCGGACGCGTTTGCGCAGAAGATGACCGGCCAATCCATCATTAACATGATGGCCCTGAGTATTATTGTGGGCAGCGGCGGCACACTTTCGCACGCGCCTTCCCGCAACCAGGCAGCTTTCATGATGATTGACGGGTTCCAGCCGGAGGGTGTGACGGAACTGGCTGTGGATTCGATTTTCATGATGCCCCAGCTCGGCGTGCTTTCAAAGGTGATGCCCGAAGCCGCCATGCAGGTGTTCCGGCGCGACTGCCTGATTTACCTCGGCTCCTGTGTCGTACCAGTGGGCCCTCCCGCCAAGGATGGCGCCCGACTGGCGAAGGTGGAGTTTGCCCCTTCTTCGGGTCCCGCGCGGAGCTGCAAGATAATCAAGGATGAGATAACGGTGATTCCCCTGCCATCGGGCGAAGCGGCGGAGTTGATAATAACCCCGGGCCGCAAGTACAATGTTGGCGCGGGGGCTGGCGTGCAGGTCACGGCGAAGGTCCGTGGCGGCGAGGTTGGTGTTGTCCTGGATGGGCGAAACAGGCCGCTGCGCCTCCCGGAAAACGATGAGGAAAGAATTGCCAAGCTGAGGAAATGGTACGGGGCTTTCAATCTGCCCACCGGCGAGTGACGGGCAGAACATAGGGAGAACTTGGCGGACATGGGAACTGCATACACACCCGGGCTGGTAGTTACGCGTAATGCGACCATAACCAAGATTCGAAAGCTCCCAATCAAGGGAAAGATAGCTGTGGAGCTCAACCAGAAGGTTGAACCTGATACCGTGGTTGCCAGGGCGTACCTGCCGGGCGAGCTCCACGCCGTCAAGATTGCCGAGAAGATGGGCCTTGAGCCTGTGGAGATCGAGGGCGCACTGCAGGTCGAGAAGGGCGATAGGGTCACTAAGGAACAGATACTTGCAATGAAGAAGACTTTCTTCGGCCTGTTTACATCTCGTGCCCTCTCGCCTATTGACGGCACTGTCGAGTACTACGCCCCCGCCACCGGCCACATGGGCATACGGGAGCATCACAAGCTCCTTGAGGTTGACGCCTACATAAAGGGCACAATCACGGAGATATTCCCGGGTGACGGTGTGGCTGTCACTGCGCGCGGCGGCTTCATACAGGGTATCTTCGGCGTAGGCGGCGAGAGAAGAGGTACAATCAGGCTTGTTGCTTCCTCCCCGGAGGAGCCGCTTACAGCAGACAAGATACCGGCTGACTGCAAGGGAGAAATACTTGTGGGCGGCTCTGTCGTGACCGCCGATGCGCTGCGCAAGGCGGTCGATGCAGGCAGCATCGGCGTTATTATCGGCGGGATAGTCAATGAAGACCTCGCCGATTTCCTCGGCTACGAGATAGGCGTGGCAATAACGGGGCAGGAGGACATTGACCTGACGCTCGTGGTTACCGAAGGCTTCGGCCAGATGACAATGGCCCAGCGGACCTTCCAGTTGCTCAGGGAACTTGAAGGAATGGAGGCATCGTTCAGCGGTGCGACACAGATACGGGCAGGCGCCGTGCGTCCAGAGATAATCGTGCCTGCAACCGGGGAGACACCCGACTCTCCCGAGGAATCGGTCAGCCAGCAGTTCGAAATCGGCACCAAGATACGAATCATCCGCGTTCCCTACTTCGGCAGGCTGGCGACTGTGAGCGCTCTACCACCGGAACTCAAGGAGGTTGCCACAGGCTCCAAGGTCAGGATGCTCGAGGCAAAGCTCGTCGATACGGAAGAAGTTGTTGCCGTGCCGAGGGCGAATGTGGAAATAATCGGGGTGTGAGGCCGTTGTGAGGAACAGAGCAATGAAAAAAGTCGTGTTGCTGTTGGTGCTTCTGGGTGCTGTTGCGCTCGGCAGCGGTTGTAAGTCGATGGTCTATTTCAGGAGCAACCCCCCTGGCGCGCAGCTTCACATAAACGGGATCCCGCGAGGCGAAACGCCCTGTACCCTCGAGCTCAAATGGCACACCTTCAAGACGTTCGATGTGACGCTCGAGAAGGAAGGATACAGGCCCCACGTGGCCAGGCTGCAGGGAGAGCCCAAGTGGACTTTCATAATAATCGACATCCTGTTCTGGCCGCTCGTGTTTGTGAACGGATTCGGCCCCAAGCCGGCATACTCGTTCAACCTGACGCCACTGGGCGAGGCGCCTGCGCCCGGGCCGTCCGAGAAGCCGCCGGGCCCCGTCCAGGGGAAGGCTGGCGAAGTCGTCGTGTACGAGAATGTCGAGAAGAAGCCCCGCATGGCGTGCCTCGAGTTCCGCCGCGGTACTGAGGATGCGGCCCGCTTCATTACCGCAGTCCAGGAGATGTTCTGCACCGGGTTTGTGGAGTCCAGGAGGTTCTCCATTATCGAGCGCGAACAGATTGAAAAAATACTCAAGGAGAGACAGTTCGCCCAGACCGGTGATGTTGACGCCGAGACTGCCCGCAGGCTGGGAAAGGTGCTTGGCGTCAGCTACCTGCTTATAGGGAGCATGTCGAAGCTGGGTGAGACGTTCGAGGTAGATGCCCGGCTGGTGGACGTGGACACTGGTGAGACGAAGACTGCGTCCCACGGCAGTTGCTCCTCGGCGACCGGGCTTAGAGCTACAGTGAACACAATAGTCAACGACCTGAACCGGAAATTCTCCGGGCAGTGATAGTTCGGCTCTGAGTAATTTTTGCTTGCATTTGCCGGCGCGCCCTGCTATCTGTTATGTGTCGGCTGAGAACCACGTTTGATATGAAAGGCTTGGTGGCAGTGGAGATTAATCTTGAGACGAAGAACGTAACCCCCAAGGCGGCAGTTATTACCATAAAGGGCTACGTTCAGACGAAGGAAGCAAGGGAACTGCACCGCACGCTGTCAGAAGCGGACAAGCAGGAGGTGAAGCGGGTAATACTCGACTTTGCCGATGTTGCCTACGCCAGTTCGGCCGCTCTGGGCCTTCTCGTAACCTACACCAACAGGAAAAAGGAAGAAGAAGGCGCCGACGCGGTCGCCATTGTCGGCCTTTCAACAAGCATACGCAATGTGCTTGACACCCTGGGCCTGCTGCCTCTGTTCCTTCTGTGCGACAGCGTGGAGGATGCTTTCGAGAAGCTCGGTGTGCCTGCAACGTAGCACAAAAGGGTCGCAGGATGAAATTAGCCGTTTTCAGTGACTCCCACGGGAATCTCGATTACCTCGAAACAGCCGGCTCATACGCTCTGCACAAGGGTGCCGCCGACGTGCTGGTTCACCTCGGCGACAACTACGACGACGCCAAGGTGCTTAACCAGTTTGGCAAACGCCTCATACGCGTGCCCGGCGTCTTCTCGGGGCAGTACCAGGACCCCTCGGTCGCCAATCGCATCCTTGAGACGTTCGGCCCCTGGAGCGTTCTCGTCAGCCACACTCATGAGAAACACCCCAACGACCTTCCGACAGACCTCGACCCGGCGGAGATGCTGCGAAACCGTGCAGTTAACATCATCCTTCACGGGCATACTCACGAACCCAGGATTGAGGAGAGCCGCGGCGTCTGGTTCATAAATCCCGGCCACTTGAAGCGCCGTGATAAGAGGAACCATCCTGCAAGCTTTGCGCTGATTGACTTGCGTGACCTGGACGCAACCGTGCAGATAGTCGAAGTGGTAGGCCACGCGGAGCTTCTGCGCAGAGACTTCGGCTTCAGAAAGTAGTCTGCTTGCAGGACGTGCTCTGGCTTTGCAGCGTAGTACGGGCAAACTTCTTCTTGTGAGAGGTAACACTCAGTTGCCGCAACTGCGACAAGAATGGCCCCTTGTGTTCTTCACCGCCCTCGCTCCCGTGGCGGTGGGCGCGGGTGCCGTGCTCAGCGGCGCTTTCAGAGAGCATGGGTTCAGCCCGACTGTCTTCCCGGCTTCTATTGCACTGTTCGGAATTATTGCAGTTGCCTTCGCGATTTCCTCGGTCCATATCGGCCGCAAGATGCGCATGCACCGGGCGCCGCGCAACCTGCTGCGCTCCTGGCTCTCGAGAGAGATATTCCTGCTGTCCGGCTGCTGCGGACTCTACCTCGTCACCGCCGCCATGTACTTCTTCCGGCAGAAGTATGAAATCGGGCCGAGGTTCATAACCTATGCCTTCTGGGCCGCTTCAGCAGTGGGTCTGCTGGGCATGGTGTCCATGCAGAGGGTGTACCTGCTGCGCAGCGTCCGTCTCTGGACCGGCTCGCGTGCTCTGGCTATGCTCGGTTCCACAGCGTTCCTGCTTGGAACAATGACGGCCGTTCTGATTATCAGCGCATCTGAGGGCAAGCGTATTGAGGATGTACTGTGGCGCGTGTACCTCATATTTTTCGGCCCCCTGTTCCTTGATACCCTGCACGTGTACGAACTCGACCGCCTCAAGCGCCACACGCTTGCGCTTGTCCTTACGCTTACGCGGCTTCCTGTCTATCTCACCGTGCTTCACTTCCTCGGGCGCGTGAATGCCGTGAAACTCGCGGCAGTCATGGTCGCGGCTCTTGCCGGGGACATCATCGTTCGCCTCTTCTTCTTCGGCGAGCAGACCACAAGCTTCCAGACGGAGCTCGACCGTGTTAGGCGGCGCAGGCTGGCTTCTGCGGGGCCGGGGGGAGGACGGCCGTGACGCAGCCGCAGACGGAAGTTTTCTACACGACCTGCCCGTACAACTGCTGGCCTGTCAATTGCGGAATGATTCTGCATGTCGATAATGGAAAAGTCGTCTCAGTGGAAGGCAACCCGTATCACGATATCGGGCGAGGCCGGCTCTGCGTGAAAGGGCAGTGCGCAGGGCAGATAATATACGGCAAGAAGAGGCTCCTGTATCCCAAGCAGCGTTTCAAGGGCAAGAAGGGGGATACCTGGGGACGTGTAAGCTGGGAGCGCGCGCTCAACGCGATAGCCGCCCGTATGACCGACAACATCCGCAGCGGCCGGCGCGAGGCGAACGCCCTCTACCATTCGCACGGCAACATCGTTCACCGCACGAGCTGGACGATTCTGACACCGCGATTCGCAAATATTCTCGGCATGACGCTCTGGAACGGGGATTTTGTTTGCTGGTACGACGTCGGTGTCGGCCAGACCATGAGCGGCTATTGGGGCATGATGGACCCGGCTGAGATGGGGCAGAAGTCCGCCTGCCTCGTGAACTGGGCACAGGACCCGGCCGCCTCCATGGCGAACATGGTTCAGGATATCATGGCCCTGAAGGAGCGCGGCGGCAGAGTGATTACCATAGACCCGCGCGTTACGCAGACCGCCGCTCTCTCCGACCTGCACATCAGGCCGCACCCGGGCACCGATGCGGCACTGGCCAACGCCGTGGCAAATATGATTGTGCGCGCCCGAATGTATGACCGCGACTTCGTGGAGAACCACACGGAGGGCTTTGAGAAATACAGGGAGTTCATCGAGGAATACACCCTCGAACGCGCCGCGCGCATTACGGGTGTCCCCGAAGAGCAGATTCAGGAACTTGCCATGTATTTCGCCAGGGAGAAACCGCTTTGCCTGAATCTTTCACGAGGCGCTCTCGGCAAGCACTCGAACGGATATGTCATGGTGCATGCGATACTCTGCGCCTTTGCATTGACCGGGAACATAGGCAAGGAGGGCGGCGGCACAATCTGGGGGGAATCCATCGCGTTCAACGAGGAGCTCCAGGCGAGAGAAATGCGCCCGAAAAGGGATTATCCGCCCAACAACCTGAACTCCATAATGTCCGCGCTTGAAGGCGGACAGATCGATGTGCTGCTCATACTTGGCGCCAATCCCCTCACGCAGTGGCCTGACTACAAGCAGGTGCGAAGGGCGCTTGCCAACGTCAAGCTGATTGTCGTCTGGGACCTTTTTGAAAACCAGACAGCCCGTGAGGTCGCTGACTTTGTCCTGCCTGCCACCTGCTGGGCCGAAGAAATGGGCCTTCGCGCAACCATGAAGAGAGTCTATCTCATGGAGCAGGCGGTGAAGCCGCCGGGAGAGTGCGTCGAATGCTCCGAGTTCCTCAAGGCGCTGGCCACTCGGTTCGACCGGCGGGAGGATTTCTTCCCCTGGCATACGAAGGAGGAATTCCTCAACGAGGCGCTCAAGAGCCCCTGGTGCGAAGGAATGACTGTCGAGGAACTCAGGCAAAGCCCTGGCGGCCTGCCAAGCGCCCTTGCCGCCCGGAAGCCTTATGTTGACGGCGCATTCCGCACGCAGAGCGGGAAGTTCGAGTTCTACTCATCAGCAGCACTGATGATGCGCCTGCCGGCGCTCCCCAGGCACATGGAGCCCTATGCCAGCAAGCGGCGGGTGCCCAGCAAGGCGAAGAAGTTTCCGCTGCTTCTCATATCTTCACGTCGAAGCACGCATTTCCTTTCCTTCCACGACTCGCACAGGGCGATAGACATGCTCAACGAGCTTGAGCCCGAGCCGCTGCTCCACGTCAATCCCCGGGATGCTCGTACCCGGGGAATCTCCGATGGAGACTACGTGCTCATGTTCAACGACCGCGGGAAAGCCCGTGTGAAGGCGGAACTGACCCACGAGGTGCCCGAAGGAATTGTCAGCCTTAATAACTGCTGGCCCGAGCTTAACGTGGTGACTCCCTGTTACGCGCCCTTATCACCCGAGGTAACCGTGGGACTTGGCTGCGGCGGGCAACCCTCATACCAGGATACTCGAATTGAGCTGAGGAAGGCTTGATGGCACAAAGGTTTTTTGTCTTCGACCCCGCGCGCTGCTTCGGCTGCCACGGCTGCACCGCTGCCTGCAAGATAGGGCGCGGCCTGCCGCCCGCAATCACCTGGCGAAGGGTTGGAAAACTGCCGCCTCATCCGGGCGCAAGCGACCTCGCCTTCATATCAAACGCATGCTGTCACTGCACCTCGCCCGAATGCCTCAAGCGCTGCCCCGCAGGTGCCTACGTGAAACGCAAAGAGGATGGCATTGTTATCCATCTCGACGAGCGGTGCATGGGCTGCCGGTACTGTACCTTTGTCTGCCCGTATGGCGCACCGCAGTTCGACGAGACACAAGGCATTGTCACGAAGTGCGACTTCTGCGTTGACAGGATTGACGAGGGCAAGCAGCCGCTGTGCATTGAAACATGCTTCGGCGGAGCCCTGGACATGCTTGTGCTCGAGGATGACCAGGAAATCCCCGAAGGCTATGCCCGCATCACGGAAGGATTCCCCGACGTTCCCGGTCTCGTTCCTTCGGTGCTCTTCAAAGTGCCTGGGGACAATGTGAGCTTGCGCAGTCTCAATCCTCTCAAATGACCGCCGGCAAGGTGTAATACCAATTCTATAAAGCTTCTGCCTTTTCTGAAGGCAGTCCTTGGACTTCCCCTCCCTTGAGGGGAGGGTGATAAGTATAATTCCCCCTCACCCTGCACCCTCTCCCCCCAGGGGAGAGGCCAGGGGAGAGGGAAACAGGAAAGAACTTATTAGAATTGGTATAACACTACGAGATTACCGGGAGTTCGCCGTACGGCGAATTGTGTCCCCATCCGGGCTACTTGTCGGCCAGGACTTTGGCCAGGTAGCGGCCCGTGGCGCTTCTACGTACTTTCGCCACCTCCTCGGGTGTGCCTGCCGCCACGACTCTTCCGCCATCTTCCCCGCCGCCGGGGCCGAGGTCTATCACCCAGTCGGCGGTCTTGATTACATCCATGTGATGTTCTATGACAACGAACGACCCGCCCTTGTCGATAATCCTGTAGATTACATCAAGGAGCCGGCTGATGTCGGCGAAGTGCAGCCCGATGGTCGGTTCATCCATGACGTAGAGTGTCCCCGCGGCGCTGCCTTTCGTGAGCTCGCTGGCGAGTTTCACTCTCTGTGCTTCGCCCCCCGAGAGGGTCGTTGAAGGCTGGCCGAGCCGCATGTATCCCAGCCCGACGTCATAGAGGGTCTGGAGAATCTTGCGTATCCTCGGGTGGTTGGCGAAGAACTTCAGTGCCTCTTCGATCCTCATCTCGAGCACATCCGCTATGTTCTTGCCGCGGTAGCGGACCTCGAGTGTGCCGCGGTTGAACCGCATTCCCCTGCACGCTTCACAGCGAACGAAGACATCCGGCAGAAAGTGCATCTCAATCTTCTTCGTACCCTGGCCCTGGCAAGCCTCGCAGCGTCCGCCCTTGACGTTGAAGGAGAACCGGCCCGGCTTGTACCCGCGTATGCGCGCATCCTTGGTCATGGTGAAAAGCTCACGTATCGGCGTGAACAGGCCGGAGTACGTGGCGGGGTTCGAGCGCGGCGTGCGCCCGATGGGCCTCTGCGAAATCTCGGCCACCTTCTCCATCAGTTCGTCGCCGAGTATCTTGTCATGCAGTCCCGGCTTCGTGCCACTGCTGGAGAGCTTGCGGCGCAGGGCGCGCAGCAGTATCTGGCTGACAAGCGTGGATTTGCCCGAGCCCGACACCCCAGTGATGCACACAAACGCGCCCAGAGGGAACCGCACGTTGATTTTCTTCAGGTTGTTCTCGGCCGCTCCGCGCACCTCCACGCACCTGCCGAAGTTCAGAGGCCGCCTTATCGCCGGGACAGGGATGTCGAGTTTTCCGGCAAGGTAGCGCCCTGTAAGTGATTTGCGCGTGCGCGAGACCTTCTGCACCGTGCCTTGCGCCACGACCTCGCCGCCGTGGTGGCCGGCGCCCGGACCCATGTCAACCACGTGGTCCGCGCTGCGGATAGTCTCCTCGTCATGCTCGACGACTATCACCGTGTTCCCGATGTCGCGCAGGCGTTTCAGGCTGGCGAGCAGCTTCGCGTTGTCCTTCATGTGCAGGCCGATGGTTGGTTCATCGAGGCAGTAGCAGACTCCCACGAGGCCCGACCCTATCTGGGTCGCGAGCCTGATTCTCTGCGCCTCGCCGCCGGACAGTGACGAGGTGCTGCGGTTGAGCGTGATGTAGTACAGCCCCACATCCACCATGAAGCTGAGCCTGGCCTTCAGCTCGCGCAGCACCAGTTGCGCTATCTGCGCCTCTTCTGTCGAGAGCTTCAGGCTGCTAAAAAAGCCGCGCGCCTCCACAATAGTCATGCGCGAAACCTCGTCGATGTTGCGCCCGCCGATGCGCACCGCGAGCGATTCCGGCCTCAGCCGGGCACCCCTGCATACGGAGCACGGCAACTCGCTCATGTAGGAGTGGATGCGCTTCTTCAAATACTCGCTGTCAGTGCTTGCGAACCTTCGGTGCAGGAAGGGGATTACCCCTTCGTAGAAGCCTTCCGCATCGCCGAAGAGCAGGTCCCTCTTCTGCTCGGGCGGCAGCTTCCGCAGCGGCGTGTTCGTGTCTATCTTGAAACGCAAGCACGTCTGGCGCATTCGCTCCCGGCTGTAAAAGCCGAATCTGCGTCCGCTGTGCTGAAACGGCGCTATGGCACCCTCCGATATGCTCAGGCTCTGGTCAGGAACGATGAGGTCCTCGTCCAGCTTCAACGTAGTACCCATCCCGTGGCATTTGGGGCATGCCCCGTAAGGGCTGTTGAAGGAAAACATGCGCGGCGAAAGCTCCTCGAACGAGACACCGCAGTCGGGGCATGCGTACTGTTCGGAATAGAGGGTCTCTCGCCACTCCCCGCCATCTTCACGCATCACGTTTATCAATCCCTCGCCGAACCGGAGCGCAAGCTCCACCGAGTCACGCATGCGCGTCCTGACATCGGTATTCACCAACAGCCTGTCCACCAGCGCCTCGATAGTGTACTTCTTGCTCTTCTTGAGCTTCGGGACGTGCCGTATGTCGAACACCTCCCTGTTGACGCGTACCCGCACAAAACCTTCACGGCGTACGCGGGCGAAGACTTCCCTGTGCTCCCCCTTCTTGCCCCGCACCAGCGGCGCGAGAATCATTATCCTGGTATCCTCCGGCAGCTCCATTACCTGGCTGACAATGTCCTGCGCCGATTGCTTGCGCACAACCTTCCCGCATTTCGGGCAGAAGGGCTTTCCAATACGTGCGAAAAGCACGCGCAGGTAATCGTGGATTTCGGTCGTGGTTGCGACGGTCGAGCGGGGGTTGCTGCGGCCCATCGCGTGCTCAATCGAAATGGTGGGGGGCAGCCCCTCAATCGCTTCCACATCCGGCTTGTCAATCTGTTCCAGAAACTGCCTTGCGTACGAAGAGAGACTCTCGACGTATCGGCGCTTGCCCTCCGCGTATATCGTGTCAAACACCAGCGAAGACTTGCCCGAGCCGCTTATGCCTGTTATTACAATGAACTTGTCGCGCGGAAGCGTCATGTTCAGGTCCTTTAGATTGTGCTCCCGCGCGCCGACTATCCTGATATGTTTTTTGTCGTTACCGGCCATATCAGCTTTTCCGCCACTCTTGCAAACTTGTCATTGTAGCAACGGCGCGTGGAAACTTCAAGAATAATGATAGCAGCAGAGTTTCTG
>DAOVDS010000274.1 GCA_030669415.1 bacterium | reverse complement strand
CAGAATTCAGTCCTTCCACGAGAGGGGTATCAGGGGATGGGATATTACATATATCCCAGTCCCTGCATTTACGTATCTGCTCAAGGAATTCCTCGATATTTTCCACAGCCATGAAAGGTACTCCTCTTCTCGGTGTCAAGTCGTTGGCACTGCCTTCTTCTCTACCAGGTACTCGGCGGCGGCGGCCGCGGCGGCCGAGGCCTGCATCACCGATTCCGGAACATCCAGCGGTCCCTGGCAGTACCCGCATGCGAATACTCCCGGCCTGGTTGTCTTGACCGGCGCCATCTTGTCTGTTACGAAGAAGTTGCAGTCATCAATCTCAACCCCGAGAATCTGCGCCAGCTCCGCCGCGCCCGGGCTCGGAATCAGGCTCATCGCCAGGACGACCAGGTCCACCTTCATGCTCTTTACCGTTCGCGAAGTGGTATCTTCGTACCAGACGACGGGACTGCCGTCCGGGTCTTGCGAAATCTCCGCCACCCTGGTCCTGATATACTCGGCGTTGGCCTGGCCCACCGCCCGCTGCTGGTACTGCTGGAACCCCTTGCCGACAGCCCTGAAATCGGTGTAGAAGATGAAGGACTGCAGCTCCTTGTCGTGCTCGTTGGCGATAATCGCCTGCTTGGTCGAGTGCATGCAGCACACGCTCGAACAGAATCTGCTGTTTCTCACATCGCGCGAACCGATGCACTGAAGAAACGCTATCTTCCTTACCGGTTGATGATTGTCAATCCTCACGAGGTGGCCGCCGGTAGGCCCGCTGGCCGACAGGAACCGTTCCATCTCGAGCCCTGTAATCACGTTCTTGAACTTGGCGTAGCCGTACTGCGGCAGCTTCGCCGCATCAAACTGCTCGAAGCCCGTCGCCACCACAACTGCATCCACGGGAATCTCGATTTCCTGCTCTTTTTCCTCGTAGTCGATTGCGTTGGTCGGGCACACTGTCGAGCACACGCCGCAGTTGCCCGTGAGCATGTGCACGCAGTGCTCTTCGTCTATAACCGGCACGGCGGGCATGCCCTGCAGATTCTCAAACGCCATCGCACCGCGCTGCAGCAGGTTCATGTCAAACGAGGAGGTGATGGCTTTCGCGGGCTCCTGGCGGGCCTTCTCCGGGGAAATAGCGCCCGTCGGGCACAGGAATGAGCATGCGCCGCACTGAATGCATACATCACTCTTGTCCCCGTAGGGGGTCTCCACCTTGCGCTCGATGCCGCGCCCGACGAATGTTATCGCCCCTGACTTCATCAGCTCATTGCAGGCACGCACACACAGGCCGCACAGAATGCAGTCCTCGTTGTATTCCGGGAAGCGGACCTCTGTCACACCCATTTTCTGCGCGAGCTCCCTGATTTTCGGCGCATCGGGGCACCGGGCGAGGAGCAGCTCCATTATCAGCTTTCTGCCGTGGCGGATTCTCTCCGTGTCCGTGAAGACCTCAATCCCGTTGGCTACAGGATATATGCACGCCGTAACGGTGCGGGTCCTGCGGCCCATCTTCCTGACCTCGACCGAGCAGAGGCGGCACGCGCCGTACGGCTCGAGGCCCGCATAGTGGCAGAGCGTGGGTATCTCGATAGCGGCAGACTGCGCCGCTTCGAGTATCGTCATGCCCTCCTCGGCCTCGACCTCTTTGCCGTCAATCTTGAGCTTCACTGTCATTGCCTGTTCTCCAGCTACTTTACAATCACGGCATCAAACTTGCATCTTTCCTTGCAGGCACCACACTTGATGCACAGGTTCTGGTCAATCTTGTGAGGTTCCTTCTTCTCACCGGTCGCCGCGCCCACCGGGCAGACCTTTGCGCAGACGGTGCAGCCGGTGCACTTCTCAGGGTCGATAGAATACGTTATGAGCGCCTTGCAGACCCCTGCGGGGCAGCGCTTTTCCTTTATGTGCGCGTCATATTCGTCCCGGAAGTACTTCATGGTCGTCATCACGGGGTTTGCGGCAGTGCCGCCAAGGGCACACAGCGAGAAGTCCGTGATAAACTCGGAGAGCTCTTCGAGCAGCGGGATGTCCTCCTCCCTGCCCTCTCCCTCTGTAATCCGGGTGAGTATCTCGAGCATTCTCCTCGTGCCTTCCCTGCAGGGCACGCACTTACCGCATGACTCCTCGGTTGTAAACTTGAGGAAGTACTTGGCGAGATCGACCATGCAGGTATCTTCGTTCATCACGATCATGCCGCCCGAGCCCATCATGGAGCCGACCTCGTTCAGCTTGTCGTAATCGATGGCCAGGTCCAGCATTGATGCGGGGATGCAGCCGCCGGAGGGCCCGCCCGTCTGGACCGCCTTGAGCTCCTTGCCGCCCCGCACGCCGCCGCCGATATCATAGATAATCTCACGCAGGGTTATGCCCATGGGGACCTCTACAAGCCCCGTGTTGTTGATTTCACCCACGAGAGAGAATATCTTGGTTCCCTTGCTGCCCTCGGTACCGATAGAGCTGTACCACTGGGCGCCCCTGTTTATTATCAGAGGCACGTTAGCCCAGGTCTCGACGTTGTTGAGGTTTGAGGGCTTGTCGTAAAGCCCTTTCTCCACTGTGTGGACATACTTGGCGCGTGGTTCACCCACGTTCCCCTCGAGCGATGCCATAAGCGCCGTGGACTCGCCGCATATGAAAGCTCCGCCGCCGCGCGTGATGGTTATGTCGAAGTCGAACTCGCTCCCAAGTATGTTCGCCCCAAGCAGCCCCAGCTCGCGTGCCTGCTCAAGCGCTATCGTGAGGTTATGCACCGCAAGAGGGTATTCGTTACGCACGTACACAACTCCCTCGTGGCTGCCAATGGCGAACGCGCCGATTACCATGCCCTCGATGACACTGTGCGGATTGCCTTCGAGAACGCTGCGGTCCATGTACGCGCCGGGGTCACCCTCGTCGGCGTTGCAGATAACGTACCTGACCCCGTCCTCGGACTGCGCCTTGCGACAGAATTCCCACTTGATGCCTGTCGGGAACCCGCCTCCGCCGCGGCCGCGAAGCCCCGACTGCTTCACCTCCTCGATAACCTCCTCCGGCTCCATCTTGGAGAGCGCCTTAGAGAGAGCGCCGTAGCCGCCGGCAGACAGGTAATCCTCAATGCTGGTGGGGTCAACCTGGCCATTGCTGCTGAGAATCAGTCTCTTCTGGAACTTGTAGAAGGGGACATCCTTTTCGTACGTTATCTTTTCTCCAGAAACAGGGTTGGTATAAAGAAGGCGCTCAATAACCTCCCCGCCCAGCACCGTCTTCTCTATGATTTCGCCGACATCCTCAAGCTGAACCTTGCGGTAGAACACCCCATCGGGATGAATTACCATTACCGGCCCCTGCTCGCAGAACCCGTGGCACCCCGTAGACCTGATGCGCACCTTGTCAGCCAGGTCCCTCTTCTTGACCTCGGCCCTCAGTGCTTCGACAACCGCTGGAGCTCCGTACGCGGTGCAGCCCGTGCCCGAACATATCGCAACGACAGGCGCCTGCGGGTCTATTGAGCTCAGTATGTGCCGCCTGTATTCCTCAAGCGCACCAGGCGAGTCCAGCTTGTTAGTTACTGACCTTTTCATGCTATCTCTCCAGCATCCTGCAAGCCTGTTCTAACAGCATCCCGTCGCGGCAGGTGTCTGTCTTCTTAACCAGTGGTCCTTCCATACTCGACTGTGGCTTTTTCCAGCGTTCTTCTTGTCTTGTCCGGCGTCATCTCACCGTGGTACTTACCATCAATTACGACCACCGGCCCAAGCGCGCACGCGCCCAGGCAGTTAACTGTCTCCAGTGTAAATTGCAGGTCATTGGTGGTCTCGCCCGCCGATATGCCGAGTTCGCGCTCGAGGGTATCCACAATCTTCGACGCGCCCCGCACGTGGCAGGCCGTACCCACGCAAACGCTTATTATGTGCTTCCCGCGAGGCTCCAGGCTGAACGCCTTGAAAAACGTCGCCAGTCTTATCACGTGGCCCAGCGGAACATCCAGCTTCACCGCCACATACTTGAGCACATCCTTGGGCAGGTAGTTGTACTCGCTGGAAATGTCCTGAAGAATCCCTATCAGGCCCGCCTTCTTGAAGTCGTACCTGGCGAGTATGCTGTCAAGCTTGTCCCCATCCTCGATTTCGGGAACGGGCGGCGCCGGCGGCACCTCCACCTCGAAGCGCACCGGGCAGTTCTCCACGCAAATCCTGCACCCCGTGCACTTCTCCAGGTCCACGTGGCGGGGATGCTTGCGAACGGTTGCCACGAAGGAGCCGTTGCGCTGCTTCAACTCCGTCAGCTCGCTGAGCGTGAGTATCTCAATGTTCGGATGCCGACCGACATCCATGAGCTTCGGCCCCAGAATTCACATCGCGCAGTCGTTGGTGGGGAACGTCTTGTCGAGCTGCGCCATCCTCCCGCCTATTACCGGGCTCTTCTCTACAAGGTAGACCTTGATGCCCTTGTCGGCCAGGTCGAGCGCAGACTGCATGCCCGCAATCCCGCCGCCCACTACCAAGACAGAACCTTCCAAGTTACTTTCTCCTTCAGGTTATGATTCTGGTTCCCGGTGCTACTTCGAACCATTCCCGACTATCTTGTCCAGACCAGTAAGCTGGAATATCTTCGCAGCTTCCTCCGTCTTGGGCTTGACCCATGGAAGCCCCTGCTTCTTACGCTTCTTGTTGTCGAAATCCTCTATCGCGTATATGCGCCCATCGTGGAATATGGGCGCCGCCTGCGCCGCAACGCCCGGATGCACCCGGTCGTGGCGCACCAGGTAGTTCTTGAGCTCCGTAATGAAATCGGTAATCGTCACGTTCTGCGGGCACCGCTCGCTGCACGTCCCGCAGGTCGAGCACAGCCACACCGAGCTGTCTTCCAGGACCTTGTCTTCTCCCTCCAGGAGCACTTCCTCGACAATGCCCCTGGGTGAGAAGTTCGGCACCAGGCGCGCCACCGGGCACCCGCCGGTACATACGCCGCACTCCATGCAGTAGAACGCGCTGTGCTTCTCGACAAGCTCTTCAAGTGTCATGGGAGGTGTCCCTCTCTAACTGCGCCATTGCTCTCAGACAGGAGATGCAGAGTGTAATTTTCAACCCGCCGCGAGTCAAGGAAATTTATTGTGCAACTTGTACCACTCAGGCATGTGCAACGTGCTCCTGGCACAGAGTGTACCGGGATGTCACCTGCGTGTCGTCTAACCAGTGGTAGGCATTATTCTAACACACGTTTTTGAACCTAACCACCAAAATATATGCGCCATCTTTGACCTCTACCCATATTCACGATTATGCATCAGGATTCCTTGAATTGTTTTGGGATTTCGTGCGAATTCTCCACGGGATGCGTGCGTAAATTTGCGTCTTATCTGTTGATGTATCTGCCAGGCAATACCAAGCTCGGCGATAAAAGGGAGCTCAAAGTCTCTGCGGGAGGAGACGGAAGAATGAGGGGGGTAATTATGAAGAAGCTGATGGTTGGCGCGATTGCTGTTGCGCTTCTGTTCGTCGCCGTGCCGCAGGTGGAAACCCGGGCTGAGCCGGAGAATATACTGCGCGTGCCGGCGGACTACCCCACCATCCAGGCTGCGATAGACGCAGCATTTGACAGTGATACTGTGCTTGTCGCAGACGGCACCTACACCGGCTTGGGCAACAAGAATCTCGATTTCGGCGGCAAAGCCATAACTGTCAAATCCGAAAACGGCCCCGCAAACTGCATCATTGACTGTGAGAACTCTGGTCGCGGATTTTACTTCCACTCCGGCGAAACGGCTGCCTCCATTCTTGATGGCTTTACAGTCCGAAATGGTCGTGTGTCAGACTATGGTGCTATTCGGTGTGATGGTTCCAGTCCCACGATCACAAATTGCATAGTCACTAGTAATAGTTCAAATTTCCTGGC
>DAOVDS010000143.1 GCA_030669415.1 bacterium | reverse complement strand
CCCGGCGCGCCCCACGAGGTGCTGCTCGTGCTTGATGCGACCACGGGCCAGAACGCAATCAGCCAGGCAAAGACTTTCAAGGAGGCGATTGCCATCACAGGACTGTTTGTGGCCAAGCTCGACGGTACCGCCAAGGGCGGCGTTGTCCTGGCGATTAAGAACCAGCTTGAGATTCCGGTGAAATTCATCGGCGTTGGCGAGAAGCTCGACGATATAGAGCAGTTCGACGGCGACGCCTTTGTCGAGGCGCTCTTTGAATGAATCTCTTTCACCGCTGAGACGCAGAGAAGACAAGCCGCGGCCTTCAGGCCGCGGGTAATTCACCCGCGCCGTGAACGACGCGGCTTAACGCGCTTCTGCGGTTGGAATCGTACTACCAGGAGGCTTAACATGGCCAAGTACGTAATCCCGGCAATAGCAGGAGTGGTACTGCTGCTGGTCCTGACGTATTTTGCTGGCGTGTGGTCGGAGAAAGCTGCCTCGAAAATCGAGGGAGAGGATGTCGCCACCAGGGACATAAAGCAGGATGGCACCAGGGTCGGCAGGCGCCGGGAGGATGAGCCTGAGCCGGAACCCGAACCCGAGCCAGAGCCCGAACCCGAGCCGAAAGAACCGCCCCCCGTGCCGGAATATCCTTATGACCTGAATGCAGGTGGCGCGTCTGTTTCGGAGAAGTTTGCCAAAACAGTAGACTTCGAGGTAGAGAATATATCTCCCTACGACGCTATCGAGCAGCTTGTGGAAATGGTTGGTGCCGAGGTTGAGCTAAGAAGAACTTGGGCTGACGTTGTTCCTATCTCATACAAGGCGCAAAATGCGCCAGCATGGCGAATCTTGGCGGACCTGCTTCTTATGACCAGTGGAGTCTACGGATTTGACCAAGAATCCGCGAAGGTTTTTCTTTACATTCGGGAAGGCGCAGTCTCGCTCAGCAAACCAGTATCTGAGTATGAACTGGGAGGTGCCAAATACGTGCATCTGCTCGAACAGGTTCAGGCAGAAGACTGGTGGTCTGGTGAATTTGTGACAAGGGGCAAGCCTCTGGAACTCTTACAGTCGCTTATGAAACAGCACGGAATCTTGTCAACGAAGAAAGCGCTGTTAGTGGCATCCAAAATAGAAGAAGAGACTGATATTTCGGCTTATGGGATAGAGGATTTGCTTGGGGTGCTTGAAGGACAACTGGGCCTGGGCATGCCCAAGGGCGGTGCGGAATATCCGATGAAGATAATCGGCACGACAGAGGAAGTCCAGAAGTGGAACCAGAAGCTCGAAGACCGCAAGTACGCCCGTGACGATTTCTACGCAAGAACGGTTGAAGGCGAAATCAAGGAATCACAGCTTTACAGAATCATGAAGATGCTCGAGGACGAGACCGGCGTACCTGTGGTGGTTGGGAAGAACGCGTGGGAGTACAAGGAGTTCATTAACCTGCCGGGGGAATCACACAAGGTTGAAGACATTCTCAAAGCGCTTGAAGAGCTGGGGTATGTGAATACGGTGCTCGTCGATGAACAGACCCGCCGCGAGAAGTTGTTCATATTCAAGAAGCCGTAGCGGGCCTGCGGCCCGCAGAGCAGTGGAACAGGAGAAAAAACCCACTGCTCCACTGCGGTGTGTCCGCGACAGTTTTGTTGGTAGTGTTTCAGTGTGGTCTGTTGCATGTCATTGCGAGCCCGCCGGACGGCGGGTGAAGCAATCTCATCAACCGCCGATGATGAGATTGCCGCGTCGGAGGCTGCGCCTCCTCCTCGCAAAGACCGGGTTTAGCGGGTTTACCAACAAAAATGTCTTACACCCCACTGCGGTCTACTGCTCTACTGTTCCAGTTACTCTCTCGGCAACAGCTTGACCTCGAGTTCTATCTCCTTATCGCCGCGCAGAATCTTGACCTTGATTGTCTCGCCTGTCTTCTGTGCGCGAATCGCAGTGGCGAACTCGTCCCTGTTGGTGTACTTCTTGCCGGCGAACTCCGTGATTATGTCGCCTGCCTTGATGCCTGCCTTGTCAGCGGATGACTCTGGCACAACCTGCCTTACCTGCATGCCCGCGGCCGTCCCGACGGTCCCTACGCCGAAGAATGGCGCGCCCTTGGGCGTTGCACCAACCGGCTCAGGCGCATTCGGAATCCATTTTTTGAAGTCCTTCTCCACCTCCGCGGCAGGCTTGCCAAACACTTTCTCAATCGCCAGTTTGCCTGTCTTGTCCTTATCGTAGAGCTCGCAAACCGCGTCGTACCATTCCTTGAGCTTGCCCATCTCCCAGAAGTAGTAGAGTATGTAGCGCGACTCCGCGTAGCAGACGCCGGCGTTCTGCATGTACTTCTGGTGCGAGTACTTGAAGAGCTTCTCCCAAGGGAGATACTTGCCTGTGACAAGCGCCAGGCGCACCATGTTGAGCCTGCCGTTGGGCAGCGGCGTCGGGATACCTTCCTTGAGCACCGATTCCTCGAAACAGGTTGCAAGACCCTCGATAATCCATATCGGGTGGCCCTGGCCGCGGGCACTGAGGTCGCCGAAGTGCAGCGCGTGCGTGAACTCGTGCTTGAGAACCATGCCGATATTGCCGCAAATCAGAATCTTCTGCTGGTGGTTGTAATACCCGCCGACACGGCGTCCTTTAGTCATCTTGCGAAAATCCTCCGCGCTGGGGCAGACAACAGTTATGTAGTACGTGGGCTTGTTGTCGAAGAGCGTCTTCCACTGCGCGTCGGCGTAGTCGTTGAGCGCCGACTTGAGCTCCTCCAGGACAGCCCGGGACTGGTTGGTCGCGTAGACTATCTTGCGCTCTTTGTCAATCTCATATATGTAGCTCTCGCCGAACTTCTTTTTGAGATTCTCAACGACCTTCTCAGCTCCCTTCCTCATTATCTCTTCCTTACGCGCCAGCAGGGATTTGTAGCGCGGGTGGCTGCGGATATTGTCGAGGTCGCTGTCCTTCGCCATGTGGGCGAAATCGGTGTAGCCCGCCTCGACAGACACCTCAAGGGCATCCATCGCTTTCTCCTTGTCGCCCCTCAGAGAATAGGCGCAGGCGCGGTTGTACTGCACAATACTCGCGATGGCGTCTGACAGGCCGCTTGCCACAAGCTTTTCGTAGATAGCTATGGCTTCGTCAAGCTTCCTCGCCTGCAAAAGCTGCATTGCCTGCTGCCGGAGCTGGCGAATCTCCTCGGCGGAAAGCTTTTTCGGCGGGGTCGGCGGCTTGGGCGTTTCCTCGCGCTTGCCGGAGCCATACTCCTGGGCCCTTTCAATCTTCTCGATGTCAGAGCGCGGTATTCTGAGCTCGCCGTACTTGGTGCGGACCACGACCTTTTCCGAGTCCTCCTCAGTTATTATCCCTTCCATTATCCGGCCATCTTTGAGGTGAACCCTGGAAGAGCTCATTTTTATCGACTCGATATCGGAGCGCGGTATTGTGAGGTCACCGTAACCTGTTCGCAGGCGGACGTACTCGTCAGTCTGCTCGGTAATCCTGCCCTCAAACTCCTTGCCGTCCTTTGTTTTAATAGTGTCCGCGTACGCCACTGAAGCCAATGCCATAAGCAGCGTCAGCAACACCGAAATACACAAGCCCCTCACTACAACACCTCCAATCCAAAGAAGAAATCCAAATGACAAAGCTCAAACAACGTGTAAGCACAGGAGATAAGGTGATAAAAAGGATAGGAGATTGGGAGACTGTCAATCTTCAAGTTTCAACAAAAGAAATATCCCCATATCTCGAAAATCCCCATATCTCCTTTCTTACACGAAGTCTATCTCTTTCCAAGCTTGAGCGTGATTTCCTTCTCTTCGCCCGCGCGTTTGATGATGAACTTGACCTCGTCGCCAACCTTGTGTTTCGCGACAACTCCCCGCAGGTCCTTGAGCGTCTTTATCTGCTTGTCCTGCATCTTGAGAATCACGTCGCCGCTCTTAAGGCCAGCTTTGTCCGCGGGGCTGCCTTTGACCACCTCGACAATCTTCAAGCCTTCGTCCACATCCTCAAGCTGCACGCCGATGTAAGGCCCGCTTCGCCTGCCGCGGCTGTATTCGAGCGGCTTTACAAATTCGAGCCAGTCTTTCTCAAACTCCTCGATGCTCTTGCCGTAGACTTCTTCGAGAGTCTTCAGGCCCGTCCTGTCATTCTTGTAGTTCTCGCGGTACTTCGCATACCACTTGCGCAGCAGCTTCTTTTCCTGCAGGAAGTAGAAGATATAGCGCGTCATTGCGTATGAAAGCGACGTGTCGCGCCGGAAGTGGGAACTGCTCTTTGAGATGAAATCCTTGAGCGGGTAGCACTCGCCGCCTGCAATCGCGCGCTTGAGTATCGGCAGGCGCCAGTTGAGAAGCCCGTAGCCGCTGCCTTCCCTGCGGGTGCACTGCTCGTAGAGCGTGCCGAACCCCTCAATAACCCAGATGGGGTGCCTCTGGTCGAGACCCTCCATGTCCGCATAGTGCAGCGCGTGAGTGAACTCGTGAATCATCGTCCCCCCGCCCGTAGCGAGGTTGACCGTGAGGGTCTTGGTGCCGGGGTTGTAGAACCCGGCCGCGCCGGAGCGGCCGCCGAACTTCTTGGCGTACTCCTCGGAGTTCTTGGGGATAAGCACCGTTATGTAGTATTCCGGCCTGAACTTGAAGAAGCCCTTCCAGTGACACTCGGCGTAGGCGCGCAGTGCACCGACAAGCCCATCGAGCCTGCCCTTGTCAACGTTGCTTATTACAATCAACTTGTAGTCTTCATCCTTGCGTATTGCGTATTCCTCGCCGAGCCTCTTTTTGTATTTCTCGATTGTCTTCTCAGCGTAGCCAGCCAGCAGTTTCTCCTTTTCGGCAAACAGCTTCTTGTAGCCATCCTCCTCGCGGATGTTGTCGAGGTCAGGGTCGCGCTTGATGTGAGCGAAATCTATAAAGCCCGCCTCGACCGCCTTGCGCAAGTGCGCTACCGCCTCGGCCTTCCTGCCGAGCAGTGAATATGCGCATGCGCTGTTGTAGAGCGCGTTGCTGTCCTCGGGATTTATCTCGAGAATCTTCTTGTAGGTATCAATCGCTTCTTCCCACTCTTTTTTTTGCAGGTGCGCGTGAGCTTTGCGCCTGAGCGCCCCTACGTTACCGGTCTTGCGGGGTTCTTCCTTTTTCTCCTCTGCATCGAGAGGTTCTATCCTGATAATGTCCCTGGTGGGGATGGAGAGCTCGCCGTAGCCCGTCTTGAGCTTGATGGCATCCTCCGTGCGGGAGATAATCTCTCCCTCCATGCGGCGGTCTCCCTTCAGGTGCACGCGAACGCGCTCCTGGATTGACTCTATCTTGTCCCGCGGGATGACGAGCTTGCCGTACTTGGTTTCGACCTCGATGTGGGTGTCTGTCCGCTTGAGGATTCTGCCTGTCACCTCGTCGCCGTTCTTGAGCTTTATTACGCCGGCGAAGGCTGTGGCGCCGAAAAGCAGAACCAGCAACAGAATCCCCGCAACAACACATTTGCGCATTGCAGACTCCTTCAGGCTGTGGGGTCTTGAGGTATCCTTCGTGCACATCCTTATACGCACCTGCATGTTGAATGTAAGGGGTATCGCCAAAATTTAGAGCTTGTCCAGCTCGGTCTCAAGCGCCGGGATTATCTTTCCGAGGGCATCCTCGACGCTGCCCTTCATCGATATTCCCGCCGCGGCAGCGTGCCCCCCGCCGCCGTAGGGCATGGCGAAACGGTTCAGGTCAAGCTCCACGTTAGAGCGCATTGAGACTTTCACCTTGCCTGCCTCTTCCATCTCCCTGAAGAAGATGCCGATTTTCGCCCCTACCACGGACCTCGGCGTCTCGACAAACTCCTGCGTCATGAGTGCAGTGGTACCGGTCTCCTCGAAATCTTTGCGCCGCAGGATTATCCAGGCAATCCGGCCGTCGCTGTTTACGCTCAGGCTGGCAAGCGCCCTTTTGTACAGTTGAAGCTGCGCCAGCGTCTGTCTCCTGAAGACCATGTTGGAGATGTACTGTGCGTCAACGCCGTATTCCATAAGTTCGGCAACATTCCTGTGCGTGCGTGCAGTGGTGTTGTCAAACGAGAAACGGCCGGTGTCGGTGATTATCGCCACGTACAGCAGCAGCGCCGTGTCGCGGTCCATCGGCAGGTTCGAGTACTTGAAGAACTCGTACAGAAGCTCGCCCGTGGAGCTAATGCCCGGGTCAATCATCGAGATGGTCCCGCAGCCCGTCGTCGAGCGGTGGTGGTCGATGTCTATAATGAAGTCCTTCTCGGCGGAAATCGCTCGCGTGAGCTTCCCCATCCGGGACCACTTGCCCAAATCGAGTACAAACACGCCATCCCAGTCTTCGGGAGGCATTGCGGGCCAGCGCATCACCTTCTCAAGACCGGGCAGGAAATCATACACGTGTGGCGGCTGTGCCTCGTTGACTATCCATGCCTTCTTCCCGAGCTTCTCGAGAACACGCGTAAGTGCAAGCTCGCTGCAGAGAGCATCCCCGTCCAGCGACACATGGCTTGTTATCAGGAACCTGTCGCGCGCTCCGATTGCCTCAAGAACCTGCTGCGCCTCTTCCCATGAGTCTTCCTGTCTTTCGTTTTCCACCTTCACCTGTTTCCCCCGCAGGATACCCTGGACCCTTCAACAGAAAGCACGCCTTCCCTGCTTGACAGGGCAGTTCCTTCCACCAGCTCACCTACCGCAGCCCGCACGTGGTGTACCTGCGCCCTGAGGTAGTGCTCAGTATAGCCCTGCGCCGGTTTGCCGCTCGCATGCGATTCCACAAGAACCCGGACCGGCTTGCCGGCAAACTGCATGGCGTACGAATCCGCAAGCTCCGTAGCAAGCGCTCTGAGGGTTTTCGACCGCCTTGACACGTCCTTGACGGCCCCTGATTTCCATTTCCGGGCGGCGGCTGTGCCTTCACGCCTGCTGTATGGAAAGACATGCATCCTGGCGAAAGCCGCCCTGCGGCACAGTTCGAGTGTTTCCTCGAAGTGATGCTCTTCTTCTGTGGGGAATCCCACAATAACGTCAGTCGTTATGGACACCTGAGGTGCGCGGGCGCGAAGGCGCTCGACAACCGCCAGAAACTCCGCCGGCGTGTAGGAGCGCCCCATGTCGCTCAGGACCTGCGCCGAGCCGCTCTGAAGCGGAATGTGAAGGTGAGAGCAGAGCGCGTTGTCAGCCGCCGCGAGCTCAATCAGCTTATCGCTCACTTCGGTTACCTCAACGCCTGAGAGCCGCACTCTCGGGAAGAGGCCGGCCTCCAGCAGCTTCTCGACAACGCCCGCCAGGTCCGCCCCTGCGCCCAGGTCTCTGCCGTAAAGGCCCAGGTGCGTCCCCGCAAGTACAAGCTCTTTGTACCCGTTCCCGGCCAGTGCGCGGGCCTCCCGCTTGATTAAGGCCGGCGGCTTGGAATGCGGCTTGCCCCGCAGGTACGGGACGATGCAGTAACTGCAAAACGAGTCGCACCCATCCTGAATCTTCAGAAACGCGCGGGCATGGCCGGAAAATGCGCTCACAGTTTTCACCGTGCTGTCCCGGCCAAGAATCCTGCGCGCAGCCTGACTCTTTTCCTCCTGCCTGACAAGCACGTCTGCCTGCGGGTACGCCTGCGCACACATAGACACGCCACAGCCAATGGCTGCAGTACGGGCCTTAGGGTGCTCCCTCTGCAGCTTGCGCAGGGCTCTTGCCGATTTGCCCTGTGCCGTCGCTGTGACCGCGCAGGTGTTGACAATGCACAGGTCGGCACGTTCGCCCGCCGCGGCTTCGTGCAGCCCCAGCGAAACGAGCTGCTCCCTGAGGAGCTGCGACTCGCACTGGTTCACCTTGCAGCCGAGAGTAACTATTCGAAATGCCTGCATATCTGCGTCCGAATTCATCTCAGTCAGGCTGCCGGGCAGATTTCAGCCAATGCCCAGCAGCTTCGCCGCGGTCAGGCCGAGTATTTTATCCTTTGTCTCCTGCGCGATTGGCAGCGAGCGTACTGCGGCGATATTCTCCTTCCTGCTCGGAGCTGTCGGCCTGTCCGACCCGAATACAAGCTTGTCCGCAATCTTCTCAAGGTCGGGGTAGTATTTCAGGTAGTTCGACGGCGGCAGGCCCGTCAGGTCGATATAGACATTCTCATGCAGCCGGCAGAGGAACGCGGCCCGGCCGTACCAGAACCCGCGCCCGCCGTGGGCCATTATCAGTGTTAGGTCGGGGAAGTCCACGGCGACTTCGTCGAGGAAGAGCGGGTCCCCGTATTTGAGCTTCGCGCCGCGAAACACGGAGGAGCCGGTATGAACAAGCACGGGCAGCCCGCGCTCCTGCGCCTTCTCGTACAGGGGATACAGCCGCGCCTCGTTCGCGTAGAAGTGGTTGTAGGTCGGTATCAGCTTCACGCCACGTACACCCAGGCTGTCCACCAGCCTCACAAGCTCCCTGCCCGGATACGTCACAATATGCGGATTTATGTTGCAGAACGGTATCAGCCTGTCACTGTGCGCACAGAACCCGGCCACAAACTCGTTGGTTATTGTGCCGTGCGTAAGCGGCGCGTATTCGGGCAATATGACGGAGTAGTCCACTCCGGCCTCGTCCATTTCACGCAGGACGCCTTCCGGCAGGATGTTCTTCTCGAAATCGTCGTAGAAGGAAGGATTGTATCTGCGGATTAGCTTGTGCGCCTCTTCCGTCCAGTCGTCGTATGAGGACAGAACGTGGACGTGAAAATCTATGACAGGCACAGCACCGACCTCAATGAGTGAGCTTCTTCTTGCCCTTGCGGCGCCTGTTACTTATTATCCTGCGCCCGCCCTTGGTTGACATGCGTGCCCGGAACCCGTGAACGCGTTCCTTCACATTACTTTTTCTCGTCTTGACCTTCACAACGCCCCCATATAATCACACGTCCGCGAATTAGTGATTAGACCAGCCGCCAGCGCCTTTGTCAAGTCAGGTTTCAGTTTCATGCCTTTTTTCGGCATGGTTCAAAACAGGGTAACACTTCTCTGTCATTGCGAGGAACGAAGTGACGAAGCTCATTCAGATGAGATTGCCACGCGGTGCTACGCACCGCTCGCAATGACGGGGTGCGTTGCAGCCGTGTCACCCGTATCCTTGGGCAATTGAACCAGGCCCTTTTTTCAAACGCCGCTGTTGTCCGACCACTGGCAGGCTTGAGACTTGAGGCTTGAGGCTTGAGTGTTTTTATTTTTTCCTCATGCCTCATGTCTCACGCGGCGCACCCGGCTTCACATCTATGACATCATCGGGCGTCAGGGGCTCGAACCTGGTCGGGTTTATCAGCTTCAGTTCCTGTAGCTTCTGTCTCATGGTCGAAGGTGCGTAAGTACGCGAATAGAGAATGTAGGGCAGTGGGTCTTCCACACGCCTGGAGAACCCTTTCAGAACCCACATGATGTCCTTGAACCTGACCATGCCCAGCTCCATCTTGCGCGTGGCTGGGATACGCGTGGAGATCTTCGACCCGCCGCGAGACTGGCTGCGCGGATTGCCCCTGGACCGGCGTTCCACCAGAACGTAATCCACCACCGGCAGAACTGTCCGCACCGTGCCCGGCCAGTCGCAGACAGTTACCGCCTGACCCGATTTCTTGAAGTAGCACAGCTTTATCTCGGGTACTTCAATTTCCATCTTCTGCATGCTCGTCTGCAGCTTGCGCAGCTCCGATGTGTATCGCCACCAGTAGAGCAGCTTGTTGCGGTCAGCATAATACAGGTTGTCCCTTTTCGCCAGCTCCTCGGCCACCTCCTGCTCGTTCGCCCTCTGCCACAGGGTGACCAGCTTGTCATAGGAGTAGCGCTGCGGGGGCTCCGGCACGTCAGGCATGTGCGACGAGCACGCGGCCAGCAGGTTGAGGCTCTTCATCACAGTCGCGACCACCCTCATCGCCTCATAACCGAAGAAACTCGCCTTGGGCAGGTCCATCTCGAGGCACAGGCCGCTGAATGTGTACTTCCCTACTGTCAGGTCGAACTTCTCCGGCTTGTTATACCGGAGCGTGAAATGCACACCCGTCACGCCGTTGTCATAGACAAACTCTCTCGCAATCCGCCACGTCGGCGACTTGTGCGATTGCAGCTTCTCGTAGAAATAGAGAGTCGAGGCAAACAGAAGCCTCATCTCCCCGATGTCGAACGGGTGGGTATCCTTGTCCACAAAGAAATCGAGCACGAAGTTCATTTCGCCCGTAATTCTACATCACAGCTTCAAGATTGTCAATCCCGCCTTCAATACTTGATTGTCATGCCACAACCTCGTACAATGCAATAAGAAGCTCCGGCGGGCCTCCGGCCCGCAGAGCAGTGGAGCAGGAGAAAGGAGAGCAGCCGCAAGGCGGCGCGGAGCACACATGGCCCTACGAACCAGCCGCGCTGAGACAGAGACCACCCACTGGTGGTACGTCGGCAGGCGTGCTATCCTCGCCTCGCTCGCATCCCAACTGCCCCCCGGCCCACGTCTCGAGGTCGGCTGCGGATACTTCGGCGGAATCGCTTCAGGCGCCGCACCCGGAATCAGGGTCGCCCTCGACCTGGAGCACGAG
>DAOVDS010000061.1 GCA_030669415.1 bacterium | reverse complement strand
GGCTATTGACTTGAGGTGAAAGGCAAACACCACGGGCAGCAAATACGGGATGAAAAGCAACCACGGCCTCGAATGCAGAATGTACCAGAGATAAAGGCACAGCATAGCTGCGGCGCAGACGCCGATATATGGAAGCGCGGTGCGCGAGTAGACTATCAGTATGAAATTGGCCGCGCTCACCAGCAGCGCGACAAGGGCGGTGCCCGTGCCCGCCGCGCGCCGTACAACGGCGAATATAAGCCACACGCAGGCGACCCCGAGCAGTGCCGCACCGGCGTTTCCCTGCCAGGGCCCCGGGCCGAGCAGGTAGAACACTGCGGTGAAATAGCCGGTCCACAGCAGCTTGAAAGCACCCTCGTCGTAAAGAGGCTGGCGTCCCTGCACAATGTACTGTGCATCCTGAACGTACCAGGCCCCGTTGTAGACGTCATCCTGGGCCCTGGAGACGAACAGGGGCAAATCGGCGCTCACAAAGGCCAGTCGCAGCACTGCCGCGACTATCATCACAAAGGCAATAGCAGCAACAGGCCTCTTGAGACTGGGCAGTTGCCCTGCCGCAGCGGAGTCAGCCTTCAGCTCTTCCATAGCGCCAGATACTACCCATCGCGGGCAGCGCTGTCAAAGGCATATTGAGTGTGTTGCCCGCGCACAGGCTGTCGTGTGCGGGACATTCTTGTTGGTAAGTCGCCAGGTCCAGTCATTGCGGGCGGAATATTCGACATTTAGCGGCGCAGCTTGCTGCGCGTGTTATCATTTTACACGGCGGGCAGTGGAGAAAAACCCGCCCGCTAAATGTGGGAACAGGGCATCGGCACCACACACAAGAATTGCCTGCAAAACTGTCGCGGACACCAGGCTGTCAGTCGCGGAAATAATTGCTTGACATACCCCTGCAGAGCGCTAAAATTGCGGCCTTTGGCCCGTCCCTGAAGCGTCAAGTCGAAAGGAGAGGCAGCAATGGCCAGCGGAAGGCACCTTTTCAGCTCGGAGGCAGTCGGGCCCGGTCACCCCGACAAGGTGGCAGACCAGATATCCGACGCTATCCTCGACGCAATCCTGACGGAAGACCCCATGGGCAGAGTCGCATGCGAGACGCTCGTGACAACAGGCACTGTTATTGTGGCCGGAGAGATTACTACTGAGTGCTACGTTGATATCCCCAAGATTGTGAGAGAGACTATCCGCGATATCGGCTACACCGACCCGCACCTCGGCTTCGACTGGGAGACCGCGGGCGTGCTTGTGACTATTGACGAGCAGTCCCCGGATATCTACATGGGTGTTGAAGAGACCACAGACCACGAGCAGGGTGCGGGCGACCAGGGCCTCATGTTTGGCTACGCCTGCAACGAAACTCCCGAGTGCATGCCCATGACAACCATGCTGGCCAGGGAGATGATGGTTGCCATGGAAAAGGCCAGGGTCGAGGGCACGCTGCCCTTCCTGCGCCCGGACGGCAAAGGCCAGGTTACAATAGAGTATGATGGGCTCAAGCCCAGGCGCATCCATGCCGTCGTGTGCTCCTGGCAGCACAGCCCTGACATCGAGATAGGAGAGTTGCGCAGGCAGGTGAAAGAAAAAGTCCTGCTGAAGTTTCTTCCGGCGGAGCTGGTTGACGAGAATACGGTGTTTTACATCAACCCCACCGGCCGGTTCGTGCGGGGCGGGCCGACGGCGGATACAGGCCTCACCGGGCGCAAGATAATTGTCGATACATACGGCGGGCGCGGCAGCCACGGGGGCGGCTGCTTCTCCGGCAAGGACCCCACAAAGGTGGACCGCAGCGCATCCCTGGCTGCGCGCTGGGTGGCTAAGAACGTCGTTGCGGCAGGACTGGCGGATGAGGCCGAGGTACAGATCGCATACGCAATCGGAGTGGCGCAGCCCGTGTCCTTCCTCGTGGAGACAAACGGCACAGGCAAGGTGAATGACGAGAAGATAACCGAGATAGCCAGGAGGCATTTCGACCTTCGCCCGAGCGTGATTATCAAGCAGCTCAACCTGCGCCGGCCCATATACTGTGACATGGCCCGCTACGGGCACTTCGGCCGCGAGGGTGAGCAGTTTACCTGGGAAAATACAGACAAGGCGGCAATCCTTCGAGAGGAGGCGGGCCTCTAAGCCCCGGGCTTCAGCCCGGGGGTGTTTAGCCGCGTTGCCTGCAACGCGGGATGGAAATTCCGAAGCCCCTGACTTCAGTCCGGGGGTGCTTGATGGGGAGGAAACGGCGTTGGCAAGAGAGTATGATGTGAAAGACTTGTCGCTGGCCAAGGAAGGTAAGGTCCGCATCGAGTGGGCTGAGCGCTTCATGCCTGTTCTGGCGCAGATTCGCCGCCGGTTCGAGAAAGAGAAGCCGCTTGCCGGGGTGCGCCTCGGCTGCTGCATGCACGTTACCACGGAGACCGCAAACCTCATGCGGGCTCTCAAGGCCGGCGGAGGCGAGCCCGCGCTCTGCGCCTCCAACCCGCTCTCGACCCAGGACCCCATCGCCGCCAGCATGGTCCAGGACTACGGTGTCAAGGTCTTCGCCATCCGGGGCGAGGACAATGAGACCTACTACCGGCACATTCACGATGTCCTCGACCGCAAGCCCAACATCACCATGGATGACGGCTGCGACCTCGCAAACACAATCCACAGGGACAGGACCGAGCTCATCCCCGGCGTCTGGGCATCGATGGAAGAGACCACAACCGGCATTATCAGGCTGCGCGCAATGGAGAAAGACGGCGCGCTCAAGATTCCCGTCTTCGCCGTAAACGACGCCGAGTCCAAGCACTTCTTCGACAACCGCTACGGCACCGGCCAGTCCACCTGCGACGGCATTATCCGCGCCACAAACGTCCTGTTTGCCGGTCGCCGGGTCGTCGCCGCGGGTTACGGCTGGTGCGGGCGCGGCTTCGCCATGCGCGCAAAGGGCCTTGGCGCAAACGTAATCGTCACCGAAATCAACCCCGTCAAGGCAATAGAAGCGGCAATGGACGGCTTTACGGTGATGCCCATGGCCGAGGCGGCAAAGATTGGCGACGTCTTCTGCACACTGACGGGCAACAAGAACGTCATCCGCCCGGAGCACTTCGAGGTAATGAAAGACGGCGCCATTATCTGCAACTCGGGACACTTCAACGTCGAGCTCGACCTGCCCGGACTCGAGTCCCTCGCGGAGAAAGTATCCGAGGACGAGCGCCCGCTGGTCAAGCGATACGACCTCAGGAACGGCAAAACCATATTCGTGCTCGCGGACGGGCGGCTCGTAAACCTCGCCTGCGCCGAGGGGCATCCCCCGAGCGTCATGGATATGTCGTTCTCAGTCCAGGCGCTCACCACGGAGCACGCAATCAAGAACAAGGGCAGCTACCCCGTGGCGGTGAACCCCGTGCCGGCCGACATCGACATGAACATCTCGACACTCAAGCTGGCATCAATGGGAATCGAGATAGATGAGCTGACACCCGAGCAGGTGAAATACCTCTCCTCGTACGACGAGGGCACATAATCGTTTAGCCGCGTTGCCTGCAACGCGGAATCAAAATATGTGTGCGGTTGCCCCTGGCAGGGAGGCGGTCAAATGGCGACCGAGAACTCGCAGGGAACTTGCTTCCTCTGCGGCAGTACCTTCGACAAAAAGGTGATGACAAAACACCTGAAGTCGTGCGTCAAGGAAAAGGCCTCGAAGGAGCAGCCAACTCGAAAGAAGCGTTCCCGAAAACAGGAGCTTTTCCATCTCCTGGTTGAGGGCCGCTACCTGCCCGAATACTGGCTGCATATCGAGGTGCCTGTCTATAACACACTTGAAGACCTTGACTCGTTTCTCAGGGACATCTGGCTTGAATGCTGTGGACACCTGAGCGCATTCACCATTGACAAAACGAAATACTCCGAGCACCCGTGGGAGGAGTACGGCGAAAAAGGGATAGACGCCAAGCTCTGCGATGTGCTGCGGCCAAGGCTTAGGTTTTACCACGAGTATGACTTCGGTACCACCACGCACCTTGCACTCAAGGTCGTTACGAAGCGCGAAGGCAAGGACGAGGATATCCGCCTGCTTGCCAGAAACAATCCGCCTGCTATCAAGTGCCTCTCGTGCGGGAAACCCGCCACCCAGGTATGCCCGCAGTGCAACTGGGAAAATGCCGGCTGGCTCTGCGATAAATGTGCCCCGAACCACGAATGTGGCGACGAGATGCTCTTGCCCGTGGTCAACTCACCCCGCGTCGGACAGTGTGGCTACACAGGTGATTAGCACCACGCAGGAGCAGGCAAAATACCTCGCCTCCTACGACGAGGGCACATAATATGAAGCCCCGGGTTTTCAACCCGGGGGTATGATTCCAAAGCCGCGGACTTCAGTCCGCGGATGTTTAGCGGCGCAGCTTGCTGCGCGTGTAAAAACGTCAATTACACGTCGAGCAAGCTCGACCGCTAAACGAATTCCCGCGGCAAACATCAGTGGGATATGCAACAGACGCTTTTTCCTACCGTGACCTGCAAAATCCGGTTATACTCTCTCTGCTATGCGGGGACAGTCGTGTCCCCGTGCTTCGGGAGGAGCTATGAGCGGCGCGAAACGCAAGGGCTCGGTGCAGAGATTCCCTGTAATATCGCAGGGCGCTGAATACCTCGTCATGGGCCGCCTGATGCGACGCAACATACTTGTCTACAAGGCCCCGCTCAACAATGAGGGCTATGACCTCATCTGCACGCACCCGGACCCGAAAAAAGCCAGGCGGATTCTTCGAATTCAGGTCAAGAGCCGCGTCGCCACCGATTCGAACCTCGGCTTTCCCGTAAGCAAACGAACTTTCACAGCTTTCGATTATCTAATTGCCGTTTTCATGAACGTGGGACTTTTCTACCGCAGGTCAGGGAGAAAAAGCGCAAGATCGGGCGCCAAGTCCCCCGAATTCTACACGTTTCCGGTCAAGACAATCCGCAAATACCACAATGCAAGAAGTTCTTGGCAGAAGGTTGAGATGCACAAATTTGACGTGGAGCCATACAAAGGGCAAAAAGGCTTCGAACTTATTGCAAAGGAACTTGGAATTCGTTATCCCTCGCGCCGCCGCCGCTAAGATGACACCCGGTCAGGAGAAAGCCAGTGGCAGTTGAGCTTGACGTTTACGCAGCAGGGATGGAACTGCCCGTGCCGCTTGAGGCCGTGTTCAGGAACGTCGCGGGCGAGCCAGGCGCCTCCATGCTGCTCTCACGCGGCGGGGTCTCCGACACCTCGCGCTACTCGTTTCTATGTGCCGACCCCTTTATGACCCTGACCGCCTTCGGGCGCAAAATCACGCTCACCGAACGCGGCGAACACCGCGAACTTGATGCCGACCCGTTTGAAACCCTCGAATCGCTGCTCGGCCGCTACCATGCGGCGCCGCCGCGGGAAATGGTTGTAAGGGGGGAGGTGCCGCCGTTTCTCTGCGGTGCAATAGGCTACTTCGGCTACGGCCTGCGAACTCTGATCGAGCGCCTGCCCGCCTCGGGCGTTAACGATGTCGGCACGCCCGACATGTACTTCGCGTTCTACGACGCCGCGCTTGTCGAGGATATCCACGCGGGCAAGCTCTTCCTCCTCGGCGTTGACCCGGCGGGCAATGACCCCTCCCGGGCACGGGCGAACGCCCGGCGCCTGCTTGAGCCCCTCAGCGCGCCGCCACCACCGCCCGGCAGTTTCAGTGCCGGCGAGCTCAAATCCAACTTCACCCGCGATGACTACATCATCGCGCTGGAGCGCATCAAAGAATACATCCTTGCCGGTGACATCTACCAGGTGAACATGTCGCAGCGTTTCAGCGCCCCGCTCGAGGGCGATACATACGCCCTGTTCGAGTATCTCAGTCGCATCAACCCAGAGCCATTCTCCGCATACCTGAACTGCGGCGGCTTTCAGGTTTTGTCGTCTTCTCCCGAGCGGTTCCTGCGCGTATACGGACGCATGATCGAGACACGCCCCATAAAAGGCACCCGCCCCCGGGGTGAAACGCCCAAGAGCGACGAGAGCCTGCGCCGCGAGCTGCTCGCAAGCGAAAAGGACCGCGCCGAAATCTCCATGATTGTCGATTTGGAGCGAAACGACCTCGGCCGCTCCTGCGAGTTCGGTTCCGTCCTGGTTGACGAACACTGCCGCCTCGAAGCGCACCCGACTGTCTTTCACCTCGTCTCGATAGTCCGCGGCCGCCTCAGAGCCGGAATCACGCCCGTGCAGGCCTTGCGGGATGCCTTTCCCGGCGGGTCCATTACCGGCGCGCCAAAGATACGCGCCATGGAAATAATAGACGAGCTCGAGCCGCACGCCCGCGGAATCTACACCGGCGCCATAGGCTGTGTGGGCTTTGACGGCTACATGGATACGAACATCGTCATAAGAACAATGATTGCAAAAGGCGGCCGCGTGTATTTCAATGTCGGCGGCGGGATTGTCGCCGACTCCGAGCCGCAGGCCGAGTACGTCGAAACCCTCGACAAGGCCAAAGCGCTCATGGAGTCACTGCGCATGGCGGGGCACACAAATGGCTGAAATCTACATTGACGGCAGGTTCCTCCCCGAAGAGGAAGCGAAAATCTCCATCCTCGACCGCGCCGTCGGGCTTGGCGACGGGCTCTTCGAGACTGTCCGCGCCCACCTCGGCAGGCCCGCTTTCCTTGACAGGCACCTCGCGAGAATGCGCTCCTCGGCGGCTTTCCTGAAAATCCCCTTCACCTACAGCGATGACGAAATCGGCGAAGTCCTCGTTGAGCTCTGCCATCGCAACAGCGCACCCGAGGCCAGAATCCGCCTCACCCTCACCCGCGGTATTCACCCCGGCGGACTCGCGCTTGCAGGCGGTGCGCCCTCGCTTATCGCTACCGCCGAAAGCTACACGCCACACCCGCCCGAGAAATACGCCCAAGGTTACAGGCTTGTCGTCTCAAGTATAGTGCACTACGCGAAAGGGCCGCTCAGCGGGCACAAGACCCTCAACTACCTGCCGTTCCTGCTCGCCCGGGACGAGGCTGCCGCTGTCGGCGCCGACGAGGCGCTGCTCCTTAACGAGCACGGCAACGTCGCGGAATGCTCGTCCGCAAACGTCTTCTGCGTTGCGGGCGGAGTGCTCGGAACGCCGGGCCTCGACTCCGGTGTCCTGCCCGGCGTGGTCCGCGACGTGGTGCTCGAACTCGCTTCCCGGGCCGGCATTGTGACGCGGGAGCGCCCGGTGCCGCTTGAGGAACTGCTCGGTGCGGACGAGGTGTTTATTACAAGCAGCCTGCGCGGGATAATGCCGGTCTCGCAAATCGGGGAGACAGTCTTTTCAGGGGAGCGGCCCGTTACTGAGAAGCTGGGCCGCCTTTATTCCGCCGCGCTTGACGCCGCCTGTCGCGCATAGCCTTTTCGCGTTCTCGGGCCGCCTTCAAACGCTTCACAACACTCTTCGCAAGCTCGGTCAGCGAAAGCGCCAGCCCTACAATCAGCAACGCAATGGGCAAAGCTATAAGGAGCACGGAGGCTTTGAAAGGCTTTTCGTTACCAGTCAGGACGATACCTGCGACAGTAATACCGCAAGCCAGCGCCAGCATCCCGGAAAGAAAGCGTTTTTTGTTCACCTGCTATCTCGAAAAGAGGACAAAGATATCGTAGAACGCGTGGGTGTAGACGGCGATTGCGAAGGAGCGGAACTTGAACAGCGCCGCGAATATCAAACCCGCAATGAAGCGGTAGACAAAGCTGTACGCATCTATTTGCGACCCGACGTAGTGGGCAAGCGAGAAAAGCAGCGAGGAAATCAGGAATGCGCCCAGGATAGCCGTCACCTTCTGGACTTTCACCACCTTGACGAAGAAATAGCTCAGAAGCGAAATGAGGCCCAGCCGGAAAAACAGCTCCTCGTAAACACCCGCGCCGAGCGAGACAGTCACCTTCGTAATCCAGTCTGCCTGGCCCACGTCGGGAGCATCCGCCAGGGGAAACGCATAGCGTATGACAAAGACGATGAAAGCGCCAAGGAAAAACGCGTACACCACGCTCTCAATAACCATCGGCGCGAAAAAACCGGAGTCGAACTTCTCCTTCTTGCGCAGGTGACGCACTCCGACAAAGAGCAGCACCAGCAACACGAAGTTGGAAATGACAATAGCTATGGGGCCCGTAAGCGGCACAAGTATCTGGCTGAACAGGTCAACACCATTGACGCCCTGCCAGCCTACAAGCAGAATGCCCACCTGATAGACAATCAGAAGCGGCAGCACAAGCACGAGGCTGTTCAGGAGGTTGTGCGACTGGCTGAAATACAGCTTGAGCTGGCTCTGCTTCTTCTCCGGCAATTTTCTTCCTCTGAGGTTTCTGACTCTTATAAATCCCATCCGCCCGCCAGTCAAGCAAAACCCGGCCCGCAACACGCCCGGATAATCCCAAAGCCGCGGGTCTTTTTCCACTCAGCCCGCGGATGATTCCGGAAGCACCACGCTGGGGTGGTGAAAAACGTGGTGGCAATAATATCAAAACCACAGATTACACAGATTCACACAGATAATTCCAAAGCCCCACCATTTACTGGTGGGGAAAATCCCAACCACAGAAGCCCCATGCGCAAGCATGGGGAGATAAATCCAAACCGCCGATAATTTTAGCCGCGTTGCCTGCAACGCGGAATTCTTTCACCATGCCTGCCGGCATGGTGCTTCCGGAACATCAGGCAATAGCAGGCGGGGTGGCTACATTGACCAGTTCAGCGGGGCAATGGTGGGGCTACTTGTTCAGCTCGTACCACTTTTTCCATTTATCGTAATCCCGCCCGTAATTATTTCCTGTTATTTCTCCCAAAGACCATGCAGCTTTCTTGCATACTTCGGAGGAGTTCTCTTTGAGCATCTCTATCAGGTGCTCGACAGCTTTGTCTTCACCTATCTTTCCAAGAGATTCCGCCGCGTTGGCTCGCATAAACTCATCTTTATCCTTGAGGCTCTGAATCAGAACGTCAACGGCTTTATTGTCGCCGATATCTCCAAGCGCGGTAGCCGCGCTTTGCCTGACTTGCTCGTTCTTGTCGTCAGCCAGAAGTTTCATAAGCGGCTTGACGGCCCTTAAGTCTCCAGTCAGGCCGAGCGCTTCCGCAGCGCTGCTGCGTACATGTGGATTCTTGTCATTCAGGGCTTCGAGAAGAGGTTTTACCGAGTGCGACTTCAACTCTGCTAATGCAGCGACGGCCTCATCCCGGACGCACCACTCTTTGTCCTTCAATGCTGCAATAAAGAATTTGATGTTGTTTTTGTCATTCATCTGTCGAAGAGTTTTCGCAGCTTTCCTGCGGACAATTACCTCGGGGTCTTTGGCGAGAGCCTTCGCAATTGGCTCTACCGCCTTTTCGCCCCAGATTGTATAGAGCGCCTGTATCGCCGCGCATCGAACATCTCTTTTCTTATCAGATTTCAGAAGTTCGGCAAGCGGCTCTATCGCCTCTTTGGGTCTTATGTTTTCAAGGGCGGCTATTGCGCTGTGGCGGACTTTCCACGACTTGTCCTTTAATAATTTGATAAGTGGCACGGTGGCCCTTTCATCGTCAATTTTACCCAGCGCCTCCGCGGCGGATTCGCGTACAGATTCTTCATTGTCTTTCAGGGCATTTATCAAGGGCTTAACTGCTCTTTTGTCCTCCATTTCGCCCAGAGCCCAAGCAGCCCGTACTCTGAGACTGGCTTCCGGTTCTCCAAGCCGTCTTATTAATCTACCCAGCTTTTTTTCTTTGTCTGCTTCAGTTCCTTGGGCGTGCAAACTGGAGGGAATGGAGGCGAATACAATTATGGAAAGCGTGATTACTGCATGTACTGACCTATTCACAAGAATATCCATTGCCTTTTTCATATCACTTCTATTATACCACACGCCCCACCCAAAAGCAACCCTGCAGTTCTAACTCCTTGCCTATCAACCACATTCACGCAGGATAATGTCTTCATACAGGTATGGTGGGTGAGGCAATCTATATATCCTGGGCTGAAATTATAATGAAAACGTACAGTTTACACGAGTTTCTACAGGTTATGGAGCGCACTACGAAGGCACGCCCTGTGACGCAAGTACCTCGCGCGAGTTATAGTTACGGCGAATCCGGCGCCGGCTTATCCACGCAAATGTGGCATAAAAACCCTGTTAGATTGTTAAAAACTCGACGCAAGTCGTTGGTACATAAGGGACTCTTTTTAAAGATGGCATCCGAGAATGTAGTCAAGGGAGATAGGGGGATAAAGTAGATATGGGGATAAGGACAAAAGCTGTTTTTTGGGTAAAGCCAAAGAGACAATATCTCCCTTTCTCCTCTATCTCCATATCTCCCTTCTTACACATGGGTTGTCCATTGGAACTCTGCGGTCTAAGCAGTATAAGAAAAGAGTGATAAAATGTCATTCGCGGTGCGAATAAGAGGCCTCAGATGCGTCTTTAATAGTGTGGGGAGATTGTCTGCCCTGACACAAAGGCGAAAAGAGGAGATAAGGTGACAAAAAGGAAAGGAGATGAGGAGATAATCCAAGTCCATGTTCCAACAAGAAGAAATATCTCCATATCTCCGGAATCCCTGTATCTCCCTTCTTACACAACAACATGGAGGGAATTATGACAGTCCGGGTGATGCTGATAATAGCGGTATTTGCCGCGGTTGTTGCGACCGCGGCGTGGGCGGATGTCGTACACCTGAAGAGCGGCGGCAGGCTCGAAGGCGTCGTCAAGGTGGAAGGTGACACACTTACCATAACCAACAGGTTCGGCTCCACTTCGGTGCCGGTCTCGGCGGTCGAGCTTGTCGAGAAGGCGCCCACCATACTCGAAAAATACGAGAAGCTGGCCTCGAAGGCGGATGCGAATAACGTCGCGGCGCAGCGCAGGCTTGCGGAGTTCTGCCGTGAGAACCACCTGAGGGCCAGGGAGCGCTACCACCTGCTGCTCATACTGAGACTGCGGCCGGACAATATCGAAGCGAGAAGCCGCCTGGGCTTCGTAATGCACAAGGGCAAGTGGCACACGAAGGCGGATGAGATGTTCGACAGGGGGCTGACGCGGTTCCGGGGGCAGTGGGTGACGCCGGAGGCGAAGCAGGCCACGCTTGCGGCAGAGCGGGAGCGCAGGCGCGAGCTTGCGGCAAAGCGGCGCAGGGAGCGCGAGGAGCGTCTCGCCATGCTGCGGGCCAAGAAGCTCGCGCGGGCCCGAAAGGCGAGGCAGTACGAGCCGGGCCGGGCGCCGGTGGGAGTCATGGGCATACAATACAGGGACCAGTACCGCGACCCCTATGACCCTTACGGCTACTACGGTTACGGGGGACGGTACAGCCTCACTTCCCCGTACTACGGGGGTTACTGCCCCAACCCGTACTGGAACTCGAACTGGGGGTGGTACCGCAGGTGGACGGGCGTGGGGCTCTCGGGTGAGTATCGTTCGCGTGACTGGCGCATAAGGTGGGGCGGGTATCGGAGGGAGCGCAGATGAAACTTGCGGTGATAGTTGGCGTTGCAGTTCTGAGCGTGTCGTCCGCGCTGTTTGCCGATACTGTGTACCTCAAGGACGGCAGCACCCGGGAAGGCAGTGTTGTCAAGGTTACTGAGAAAGAGGTGAGGCTGAGAGTGACCCACGGCAAGAGTGTGGGTGTTATCGCCATACCGCGCGAGAATGTCGAGAGGATTGTGACTGGAGCGCCTGACCCGGCGAAGCTCAGGGAACAGGGTTACAGCCTCATGGCGAGCGAGGCATTCGAAGATGCGATTGCGACTTTCACAGAACTTGCCGCGATGCAGCCCGCCTCCGCGGACGCCTACGGGGACCTGGGCCTGGCGTGCACCCTGGCGCGGCGCTTCCCGGAGGCGCTCGACGCGTACAGGAGAGCCTGCGGGCTTGCCCCGGAAAAGCCGGATTTCATCCTGGGGCTGGGGTATGCCTACCGGCAGCTCGGCAAGCATGACAACGCGATTGAGCAGTACGCGCAGTATGTCGAGAAAAGGCCGAAGGATGCGAGCGGCCACAGGCTTATGGCCGAGGTGTACCTGGCGAAGAAGCTCTACCGCAAGGCACTTCAGAGTGCGAAGCGGGCCGTCTCGCTGGACAAGAAAGATGTGCAGTCCCGGATGGTTCTTGCAGAGGTCTACCGGGAGCTTGACCTGGTTGATGGGGCGCTGGGCGAGGCGAATGCGGCGGTTGAGCTCTCGCCCGGGCTGGGTGAGGTCTACCTGCTTCGCGCGAGAATCCTCCTTGAGGCGGGCAGGGAAGAAGAGGCACTCGGCGACCTTGACAAGGCGGCGCAACTGAACCCGAACCTCATGCAGCAGGCTGCAGATATCGCGGCCGGGAAGGGCGAGAAGAAGAAGGAAGAAGTGCCCGGGAAAGCGCAGCCAGTCGCACCGGGGCAGCCTGTTCACGAGGAGCCCAAGAAACCGGCGCCGGAAGCGAAGAAGCCTGAGCGGGAGGAGGTTGCAGGGCAAATCAAGGAGGCGGAAACCGAGATTGACCGGGTACGAGAGCTCTTGAACGAGGCAATCAGGCGGCTCGAAGAGCTCAGGGCGAAGCAGGAGAAGCTGAAGAAACAGAAGAAATGAGTAAGCGGCAAGTGCTGCGGAAAAAACGAGGCCCGGTCGGGAGTGACCGGGCCTTGTTCTTTGGCAAGCAGGATTATTTTTGAGGGCGCCTTCCACCGAAGAGACCTTCGCCAGTGTAGATGTCTCCGGGCGGCTTGATAATCGGGACAGTGGCGCGCTTCAGGAAAAGGATTGCGAAGCAGGTCGAGACGTTCTCGCCGTATCCGAGCTCGCCCTTGAACCAGGTGACCTTCTCGCTGTCCGCGGCCCAGTTGCCGCTCCCACTCTGGCTGCTCAGGAGGAACTCGGCGCCTTCCTTGTACCACTTGTGCTCGCCCAGCTTGTAGCAGAGCGAGAGCACCGCGGCGCGCTCGATACCGTAGAGCCAGTACTTGTGCCAGGTGCCGCAGTTGGGGTTCTTCGAGACGGACCAGTGGTGGACCATCCATGCGAGGCCATCGCGGATAGCCTGGTTGAGCCTCTTCTTCGACTTGGCTGAGAGGCCCTTCTCAATCCGCTCCTTGCAGATGACCAGGGCTGCGACGCCGGAGGTGGTCATGGAGCCGTTTGCCTGGCACCAGTCTCGCTCCATGTCGGCGGGCATGCCCTGTATCTTCTTGGAGACATAAGCCCATCCGCGTGCCTTCATCTTCCTTAGCTCTCCGCCGAACTTCTTGTAGGGGTCTTCCATCACGACGGTGGTTGAAGGGCTGTCGAGCTTGGGCGCGGGGCTGCCTGCCTTCTTCGCATCCTCGGCGATTTTCCTGTTCTGCTCGGCGATTTCTTTCATCTTGTCCATCATCTGCTTTTCAAGCTCTTTGAGCTTGGCGATGTCGAAGTCAGCCGCAGGGACGGGGAAGCCCTTGACCTCGGGGCCGTCCTTCTCCTGGTAGGCGAGGAAGTAGTTGGCCGCCTTGGTGAACACGCCCTTTGGCACGGAGACGCCGACCCGCTGGGCCGAGTAGAGGGCAAGCATGGCGTACTGCGTGTTGGATGCGTCCTCTGTGGGGCCTGTGCCCATTGTCCTGCCGCCGGGCTGGTTGCCTGGGTAGCGCCAGATGTTCGCCTGCTGCTGCCCAGTCAGCCACCTGACGGCCTTTTTGAGCCACTCCATTGCCCACTTGGGCACTTTCTTCTTGAAGTTCTTCTTGAGCTTCTTCTCGTAGGGCTCGAAGACCGATGTGCGCATCTTCTCGGGGTCTTTTTTCTCCTCCGCCTCGATTTCCTTTTCAGGAGGCGGTGGCTGCCAGAGCGCGGTCAGGGCGAGTATGAGGCAGGAAACGCTGTAGACCGTCTTGAAGGGTTTGGTCTTAATGTAGCCGAAACCATTTTTGATGCACTCTTCATCGCGGTCAATACCGCCCTTGAGCAAAGCGTAAAGACACAGTGCTGTGACGCCCTCTGGGTACGCGGCGTCAAGGTGCTGATTCTTGCCTGTCCACTGGCCGTCGGCCTGCTGCTGGCTTTTGAGCCAGTCGCAGGCTTTCTTGACCGCGGCGTCGACCCGCGCCTGGTCAACGTCAGCCTGCCCCCTCGCGATTCGCTCCTTGTCTTCATCCTGCCCGTAGGCAGTTCCGACGAGGAATGCAAGTGCGACGAGAGCCGCGAACAAAGCCAAGCAATAATGTTTCCCGGTCATTGTCAGACCTCCTCAAAATCCCCCCGGTAACCTGTCTACTTGTCTTTCGGCCTACGCTGCGGGCCGAAAAGGTCTTTCCCCGTGTAGTCTGTCTTCGGAATCTGCACGATAGGGGTGGTTGCCCTCTTGAGGAACAGCAGCGCGAAGCAGGTGTTTACGAGCGGGCTTTCACCGCCGCCCACGGACCACGAGCCGCCGCCCTGGGCGCCGAGCAGGTAGTTTGCGCCCTTTTCATACCAGTCGTGCTTGCCGAGCATCCTGCACAGCGTGAGCACGCCTACGCGCTCAAGTCCATACAGGAAGTAGTAATGGTACCCGCCGCGCTGGGGGTTGCCGGTGACGGTGAAGTGATGCGCCAGCCAGCCGCAGCCGTCGCGGATACCCTTGTTTATCTTCTTCTCCATGGCCCTGTATGGAGGTGTTCCTTCGAGGGAAGCCTTGCATATCATGAGCGCGGCGGCGCCGGAAGTGGTCATGGAGCCGCAGATAGTTTCCATCCATTTATGCTGCGGGGCTTTTCCTTCGGGGATATAGCCCCACCCGCGTGCGTACATGTCGACCTTCTCGACCCCGTACTTCTGGTAGGGGTCCTCGATAACGACAGTCGTGCTGGGGCCTTTCTTGCCCATCTCCTCTTTTTCATCCTTCTTGCCCCACGCCGCGCGGTCCTTGCGGAGCTGCTTGCGCAGGTCTTTCATCACCTTGCCGGCCATCTTCTTGAGCTTGCTGATGGGGAAGTCCGCGCCGGGAATGGGGAACCATTCCACCTTGGGTCCGCTCTTCTGCTGGTACTTGATGAAGTAGTTGGCCACCTTGGCCCAGACAGTCGGCGGTATGGGGAAGCCGAGCCTGCGGGCGGAGTTCAGGGCGAGCATCGCGTACTGGGTGTTCGAGGCATCCTCGACGTTCCCGTCCTGCGCAGGGCCGGGGTAGCGCCAGACGCTTGTCTGCTGCTGCGAGAGGAGCCACTTGACCAGCTCTTCCATGATTTTGCGGTCCTGCGGGGTGGCGTTTTTCCGGAAGTTCTTGCGCACCTTCTCTTCGTAAGGCGTTGTAATCCACTTGTCGTGCTTTACAGTTTTCGGTTTGGGGGCATCCTTCTTCTCGTTGGGTGCATAGCGCGCTTCGAGCGCCAGAATCAGGCACGAGACGCTGTAAACGCGGTGCTCCCAGGCCCCCATCTTCGGCAGGGGCTGGCCCGGGTTGTTCGGGTCAGCCGGCATCTGCTGGTTGGGCACGTTGAAGCAGAAGTTGAAACCCTTGGTAATCACCGGGTCGTTGCGGTCAACGCCGCATTTCAGGAGTGCAAACAGCGTAAGCGCGGTGGCGCCGCCGGGGTAGTTGCCTTCCGTGCCCGCGGTGCCGAGCCAGGAGCCATCCCCCTTCTGCTGGCTCTTGAGCCATGCGACCCCGCTCTTCACCGCCGCGGCGAGCCGCTTCGCATCCACCTTTGCGTCCGAGACATCCATATCATCGTGGTCCTGCGCCCAGGCGGCCTGGCATACCAGAAGGACCGACACGGCAACCAGAAATGCGAGCATAAACTTCAACATGGCGTACCTCCGTGAAGCACGTTGTCCCAACCCCCGTTACAGGGTATTATACCCCTAACAGGCAGGATAATTCGACAAATATTTCTTCTTTTCCACTTCGCCGCGGATGTTTAGCCGCGCTGCCTGCAACGCGGAATGAATAATCCAAGAGCTTGCCCGTGGGTATCTACAATAAGTCTAACTGATACTTTGAAAATCCGGGCTTGCATTCTGATTCTCAGTATGAGATACTATTTTTACAGCGAATAGACAAACCTGAGAACATTGTCAGATCTTGGGACGGCGCAGCTCTGATAACAAGAGGAAGCTTGTCACGTGGGACCGACGATTGTTGGTAACATAGCCGGGAAACGAGATGTACTGCGCACCTGGGAAAGAAATCCCGAAGTTCACCATATCTTGAAGGCCGCCGATAGTATCGAGACAGCCCGCAAGCTGATATACACATACCTTTTGAGCCGCGAGATGGCCCTTGCAGAGATGGATATCCCGGTACACCCACTGGAAGCGTCCGTTGTCAGAGACTCAATAAAGACCATGAAAAACATTATCTCTCACCGGAGCGAACGTCTTGCAGGATTCAGCGCTATCGAGAAGTTGTGGGCTCTGGCGCATGAAGACTACTCGGCACTACAGGGACTCTCTTGGGCCTTTTTCCAAGATGTGGAACACCTCCTGCTTGCCGTGCGTGGAAAATCTGGTGTCTACACGGACAAGCACAGCCCTCGCTTCTCACTACTGAAAGGCAGAAAAGCGGCGATAGAGCGCTCCCGCCAGCTTGATGTGCTC
>DAOVDS010000304.1 GCA_030669415.1 bacterium | reverse complement strand
AAAGCGAAACGCGAGCTTGCCAAAAAGGAGCGCAAGAAACACGACCTCGAGAAAAAGCGCGCCGAAGCCGAAAAGGCCAAAGCCGAAGAAGCTGCTGAAGAAGCCGAGGCCCAAGAGTCTGAGGAAGAAGCCGAAGAGGCTGCGGAACCCGAAGAACCCGAAGAAGCCCCGAAACCCGCAGAACCCGGAGAAGTTGAGGAAGAGACCGAAGAACTCAAGAAGTCCGAGAGTTAAGCAGACTCTTGCCTTCTATTCCTTGTTCAAGCGCTTCTTGAGTTCTTCAATCATCCTGTCGCGGATTTTGTTCATATCGTCACAGACTTTCTTGTAATCGTTATGAAAGTTTTTCATTACTTTCCCATACTCGTACCCAGCTTCCTTGTAAGCTTCTTCTCTGTCCTCATCGAGTATCCTGAGAATGGCTTCCATGGCAACATCACAGGCCCTTAGAGCGGGAAGCCTTTCACCGGGGACAAGACCACACAGTTTGAAATCATAAAGCTCAACTTTGCAATCAAGGTAAGGAGCAAGATACTTGATAACGTTTGGGTCACAGGTGCAGCCGAGGTCCCGAGCCCACAAGGCCCAGGTTCTTGTTCTCTCTTTGTCTAACTCTTCAGGCTTCTTCTTAAGGAAATCGTAATTCTTGAGCAATGCCCCTGAGAGCCGTTGGGGTATGTTTTGGCTCTTTTCCCATTCTGCACGGTGGCGGTAAAGCAGCCAAAGCTCCCATACATTTCGGTGCTTTTCGTATATTGTCACAAGCGGCTCGATGAAGTTCTTGTGCCATATATCCTTACCTTCACCCGCCAGGCTTCTGGCAATAATTGTGTCCCCTTCTTTGAGGCGTTTGAGGAAGAAGTCTATTACTTTCTTATCGTCGCAGTAGTGCTTGTTGATGTATTTCATCAGGCATTGTCGGTCAACGCTGTTTTTCCTACGTTTGATACCGTCCAGCAGGTCGTCTATGGTGACCGAGTTTACAACCTCCGGTGTATCAAGCAGTGGGTACAGAATCCACGAATGTTGCCACCTTATGGGGTTCTTGAGTATGTGTTTCAGACGCTTTTTCATTGCTTCAAATCCCGCCTTGTCCGGATAGCGCCACTCGAACTCAAATGGTACCCCTTCTCTGCCGGGCGTTTTGACACGCTGACCGTCTGCAAATTCAATAGAGATATAGAATCGCGCTTTGACGAGCAATCCATCCGCTGGCGGAAGACCCAGGCAATATGCAGCCCTGTCGCTCACCTGCTGGGATACTCGATATTTTCCCTTCTTTACCAGGCGGTTGGCAACCGGCGTGGTGTCCCACGCGTGCGGAAAAAGATCAAAATCACTACCGGAAGCAAGGCCTCCGGAAGAAACAAGTTTCTTTGACTTGACATTGTACCTTTCGCTTTCAATTCTCCAATTGGCATTTCTCACGTCAAACGGGGTTTCTCTTGTGTTTTCAAACTCGATGCAGAGCCAGTCTTCATCTGCCATGGTGGCGCGCTTTTTAACCTTGATATAGATAGTGAGCGCGTCGTGCTTAAGCACTTTGACCGAGTGCCACTCTTCATCGCCGCAATATGCAGCTAAAGTGACAAACAATAGAAACACGGAGCACAGGATAGTTTGACGCATGTTGCCCTCGCTTTCTTGAAGACTATATTCTTGTCTATGCCTTGACTATGCGCTCACGGTGGGTTTTGACCCCTTCGCAGGCGTTGCGCGTGTCTACGACAAGTTTGGCTTTCGAGACTACCCGTGAGTAGTCTATGGAACTGTGGTCAGTCACTATCAGGACCGCATCTTGCGCACTTAGGAACTCGTCGGTGAGTTCAGAAGATGCCATACGCAGCTCGGGGTAGCGCCTGGTTGGGGAAATCTCGGGCACGTGCGGGTCGTGGTATGCGACTTTGGCACTGCGCTTTTGCAGCATGTCAATTATGGTAAGGGCTGGCGATTCGCGCGTATCGCCGACATCTTTCTTATACGAGACGCCGAGGACGAGGATTTTCGAGCCCTTGATATGCTTGCCCTGCGCGTTGAGGGCATCTGCGAGCTTGTTTACGACGTATTCGGGCATGGAGCGGTTTATCTCGCCCGCAAGCTCGATAAAGCGCGTCGGCTGTCCGAACTCCCTGGCCTTCCACGCGAGGTAGAAGGGGTCAATCGGTACGCAGTGGCCTCCGAGCCCCGGGCCGGGGTAGAAAGCGTGGAACCCGAACGGCTTGGTCTGAGCGGCGGCGATGACCCGCCAGATGTCAATCCCCATCTTGTCGAAAATCACCTTGAGCTCGTTTACCAGCGCGATATTCACCGCCCGGTAGACATTCTCCAGTATCTTGGCGGCTTCCGCCTCCTTCGCGTCTCCAAGATGAACCACATCCTCCACTGCCGAAGAGTAGAACATGGCAGCCAGGTCCCCGCTCTTCTCATCCATGCCGCCGACCAGCTTGGGGATGTTGCGCGTGTTGAACTGCTTGTTGGCGGGGTCCTCGCGCTCGGGGGAGTAGGCGAGAAAGTAGTCACTACCCGCGTCGAGGCCCGCCGTATCCAGGATAGGCTTGACAACCTCTTCGGTTGTGCCGGGATAGGTGGTGGATTCGAGAATCACAAGCTGCCCCGGACGCAACGTCCTCGCAACCGACTCGACAGTGCCGACTACGAACCTGAGGTCCGGGTCGTTGTGGTCTCCGAGCGGAGTGGGAACACATATAATGACTATGTCCGGCTCACTTAGGCGGTCGAAGTCGTCAGTCGCTTCGAGGCGGTCTGCGCCAGTCTGCTCCGCTATGGCCTGGTCGCTGATATACTCAATGTAGCTCCTGTTCGAGTTGAGGGAGTTGACCTTCACCGGGTCAATGTCGAAGGCAATGACGTGATACCCCGCTTTCGCAACTGTCAGCGCAAGCGGCAGGCCGACATAGCCGACTCCTATTATTCCAACCTTGGCCTTGCGGGTACGTATCTTTTCTTCCAGCAAAGTAGTCTCCTCTACTTCACCGGCCCCACGCTGTGGGGCCGGCACTCTGTTTCTCAGGTACGTGAGTAATTCCGGCCTGGTTCAATTGTCCAACAACGAGGGTAACACGGCTGCGTCGCATACCGTCATTGCGAGTCCGCCGCATGGCGGACGTGGCAATCTCATCTGAATTGAGATTGCTTCGTCGCTTCGCTCCTCGCAATGACAGAGAAGCGTCACCTTCCTTTGAACCATGCCGGAATTCCTAATCTTCTTTTTCTTCACCAGTATTCTCGGGTTCCTTCCGCTCTTCCTTCGGCGAGTCCGGCACGGAACTGCCGTATTCATAACTCCCTGGTTCCTGGTCAGTCTTCTCAGGCTGCCCTTCCGGCTGCGCAGGCTTCTCCTGGGCAGGCTCAGGGCTCTGGGCAGGTTCGCCTTCGCTTTCAGACTCCGTCGGTGCGCCGGTCTGTGCAGGCTGCTGCGGTGCGGGTTCACCGGCAGGCGGTTCCCCGGCAGCGGGAGGACGCCGCCTGCGCTTCGGCGCAGCGAGCTGCTTCTTCGGCGGCTCTTTTGCGAAAAGCTTCCAACCTATCACGCCTCCCAAGATAGCGGTACCCGCCAGCAGCGGTACTATGAAGAGCGCGTGTCCTGTCAGCTTCATGGATGGCGAAATCGCGGGCCTGTCCTGCACAATGAGGATTCGAGTAGCCTCCTTTATCGTTTCCCAGGGCGGGAGAATGACAGCATTGTCCTTGACCGCATCAACGTGCCACCGTGCCGGAATCCAGAAACTCAAGATACCGGCGACTTTGCTGAGAGGTTTCTCCAGTGAAGGCAGAAGCGTGAAGGTGGAGAAGCCGGCAAAGCACACTCCGATATCAATAACCATTGCTATGCCTGAGCCTATCAGCCCGGTGAAGAAACCGACCATGCCGCCGTGGGCCACCAGGAAGTACTTATACTCCTTGCTGAGAAACCATGCGGCCAGCAGCCCGAAAACCCAGCCCCACAGGCCGAAGACGTAGTTGCCCAGGTTGAGGAACGGCGCACCGGCGAACACGCCAAGGAGTATCCCGGAGATGATGAAAGGCTTGCTGAAATTGGGTTTCTTCTTCTTTTTTTTAGGCTCAGCCTGCTCCTGGTCCGGCACTTGTTTGGCTTCATCATTCTCAGCCATGCTGGTCCCCCGTCTCGCTTCTCAGTTTCCCAATGTCCTTTTGGCTCAAGAGGTTATCAATTGTCGCAAGACTTGTCAACACAATTCCGCAAGGCCAGTCGCTCCTGTGCCCGCGACAATATTGTAGGTAATCTCTGCGCGCCGGGTCACAGGGGCCTTGAACTTGCGCAGCCCCGTCCGCCGGACGGCGGATTCAGCCCGGGGGTTTTCGGTGACTGGCCCCCGCCTTGAAAGGCGGGGCTTCAGAATCCACCTACAAAAATGTCTCACACCAGTCGCTCCTGCGCCCCAAGTCTACACTACATTCTACAACGCGGACATACCAGAATGCAAACTGCTCCGGTGCGCTCTACAGCATCTCGAGAGATATTGCGGTGGCATTTCCGCCGCCGAGGCAGAGTCCGGCCAGTCCGTTCTTCTGCCCGCGGCGTTTCAACTCGTGCATGATTGTCGTTATCATGCGCGCACCGGTGCACCCAATCGGGTGCCCAAGCGCCACTGCGCCCCCGTTCACGTTGAGCTTCTCTTCCGGCACCTCGAGCTCGCGCATGAGCGCAATCGTCGCCACTGCGAACGGCTCGTTGAGCTCCACAAGGTCGTAATGGTCCATGGAGACGCCCTGGAGTTTCATCACCTTGCGGCAGGCATCGATGGGTGCAAGCATAACCCACTTGGGTTCGCGCCCGCCCGTGGCGTAATTGACTATTCTCGCCAACGGTTTGAGCCCGAGCTCCTCCGCCTTCTTGTCGCTCATTACCACGACCGCGCTCGCACCGTCGCTTATCTGGGATGCATTGCCCGCAGTTACCGTTCCCTCCTTGATAAAGGCGGGCCTGAGCTTTGCGAGCCCCTCCATGCTGCAGTCAGAGCGGAACCCCCCGTCCTTGTCCATGATTGACGGGTCGCC